>DATLWP010000428.1:0-6417 GCA_035576265.1 Candidatus Polarisedimenticolia bacterium | reverse complement strand
GCTTTGAACAGCGCAAACGTGAACGCGCCAAAGGCCCCGATGGTCATCCGGCCGACCTTGATTTCGCCGCGCGCAGCCAGCAGGACCATCGAAATCACCACGGCACCCAGCAAATCCATCAGCGGCGACGTGGCGGCATAGGCGCGAATCCAGCGCATGTTCTCGCGCAGCAGGTTTCGCCCTCCCTCGCGAAACTTCCGAATCTCAAAGCCTTCCATGCCGAAGGCTTTCACCACTCGATTGCCGCTGATCGTTTCCTGCACGATCTGGCTCAAATCGGCGAGCCGCGACCGGCTCTTTTCCGACGAGCGCCGGATGCGCCGGCCGAGCTTGCCGGTCGGCCAGACCACCAGCGGAATCAGAACCGCGGCGCCGGCGGCCATCCTCCAGTCGATCACCAGGAGAACGATCACGAATGCGATCAGGCTGAAAACCTGCCGAAACAAATCCGCCATCCAATCGGAAAACGCCGCGCGCATCTGCTCGATGTCCGTGATCACCGCGGACATCACGCGCCCTACCGCATTGTGCTGAAAGAAGCCGACCGGCTGCTGCACGATCTTGCCGTAGACCTGATTGCGCAGGTCGGTGACGCCCGAAAGGCCGACGTACTGGATCAGGGTGCTGCCGAAATACTCGGACACTCCTTTGAGCAGAAACAGAAACAGCAGCGCGACGGCAAACACCGACCAGACATGGTGGATGTGCTGCGGGACGAAGGAGTTCAGATAGACGACGTGATGCGTGTGCGGAATCGTGAACAGCGCCAGCGTTTGGATTGTCGACTTGGGATTCAATACCACGTCCAGCGCGGGCTTGATCGCGAGCGCCACGAGCCCGTCGATCGCTCCCATCACGGCGATCAGCACAACCCCGCAGGCGAGAAGCGCCGTGTAGGGGCGCAGGTAGCGCAGAAGCCGCCGGATTTCTTTGCGTTGTTTCATGCGCGGCGCGGTTTCCTTGTTCGTGGTCGAAAACCGAGAATTATCAACCCTAGGTTCCTAAACTGCGAAAGTCAAGACGCCGACTTATCCAAGTCGCGATGCACGACTTTAGCGGCGTATCCCTTGCGCTGCAGGGCGCGGCGAATCACTTCCGCCAGCATGACCGAGCGATGGCGTCCGCCCGTGCATCCGAACGCGACGGTCAGATAGCTCTTACCTTCCCGGATATAGTGCGGAATCAAGTATCCCAGGAGGCTCTCGATGCGCCGCAGAAATTCCGCTGTCTGCGGAAAGGAACGGATGTAGCGCGCGACGCGCGGGTCCTTGCCGCTGAACGGGCGGAGCCGCGGCACGAAGTGAGGGTTCGGCAAGAAGCGCACGTCGAAAACGAGATCCGCATCGGCCGGAATACCGTAGCGATATCCAAAGCTCACCACCGATACGAGCAACGGCCGGCGCCCCGCACGCTGAAAACGATCGATGATGAACTGGTGCAGTTCATGCACGTTGAATTTCGTCGTGTCGATCACCACATCCGCGAGCCGGCGGATCGGCGCCATCCGGCGGCGCTCCTCGCGAATCCCTTCCGCAACCGAGCGCCCCTGGCTGAGGGGGTGCGGACGGCGCGTTTCGCTGAAGCGGCGCAACAGCGCCTCATCACTGGCTTCGATGAAGACCAGCGTGGCGGGACGCTCGCTGCTCAGCTTGCGATAGATACCCGGAAGCTTTTCGATCTGCTCGCCTTCGCGGGCGTCCACCAGCAGGGCCGCGCGCTCGATTTCGCCGCGTCCTCCTTCGTAGAGTTCGGAAAAGGTGGAAATCAGGGCGACGGGAAGGTTATCGACACAATAAAAGCCGAGGTCTTCGAACGTCTTGAGGACTGAACCCTTGCCCGAGCCGGACAGCCCGGTAAGAATCACGAGTTGCCGGGCATCGCGTTTCGGTTCGCGGCGCGTCACGGCGGCAGGCGGCTAAGCTTTCACCCGGCGGCGGTGCGTGCTCGGGATGCGCAGGTCTTCGCGGTATTTCGCCACGGTGCGGCGGGTAACGTGAATGCCTTCCTCGCCCAGCTTCTTGGTGATCTGTTCGTCGGTGAGCGGATGGGAGGCGTCTTCCTGCTCGATCATCTGCTTGACGCGCCGTTTCAGCGACAGCAGGGACATCTCGCTGCCCTGGGGTCCGTTGACGGATTCGGAGAAGAAGCTTCGCAGCTCGAGCACGCCCTGCGGAGTGTGCACGTATTTGTTCGCGACCGCTCGGCTGACCGTCGAGGGATGCACGCCGACCTCCTCGGCGACCTCCTTGATCATCATCGGTCTCAGGTGATCCGGGCCGTAATCGAGATAGTCCGCCTGGCGGCGCAGGATCGATTGGCAGACACGCAGGATCGTGTGCTTCCGTTGCTCGATGTTCTTCATCAGCTGGATGGCGGCCGTGAAGCGCTCTTTGACGTAATTGCGAACGTCGCGATCGGCGGCGTCGCGGGCGAGCAGCCGCCGATAGGTCGGGTTCAGGCGGAGCTGAGGCACGTCGTCGTCGTTCATGAAGACCTGCCACTCGCCGTCCTCCTTCCGGAACTGCACGTCCGGTTCGACCAAGCGAGGCTCGGTCTTGTTGTAGCGAAGGCCCGGCTTCGGATCGAGCCGCTTGATCACGTCCACGGCGCGCTTGACCAGCTCGACCGGCCGGTTGAGCTCGCGCGCGACTTCCTTCAGCTGGTTGTTCTGCAAGAGCTTCAGGTGCGAAGTGACGATCTGTTGCGCGAGCACGTTCTGCGGGTCGAGCATTTTGAGCTGCAAAAGCAGGCACTCCGGCAAATCGCGCGCCCCTACACCCGGTGGGTCGAATTCCTGCACCATCGTGAGCGCTTCTTCCACGTCTTCCATGGAATAGTTCCCGGACTGCGCGATTTCCTCGAGCGTCGCCATCAGGTAGCCGTTTTCATCGAGGTTGCCGATGATGGCTTCAGCGATCGTGCGCACCGTTTCTGTGCAGATGGCGACGCTAAGCTGCCAAGCCAGATGGTCCGTCAGGCTCGCCGGCGATGAGAGGAATTTGTCGAAAGACGGTCGTTCGATCTCTTCCCGCTCGCTGCTGGCCGCGCGCTCCGCTCCCGTGTCGAGATACTGGGTGAAGAACGAGCCGAAATCGAATTCGTCGAAGGGATTCGCAGCTTCGGTTTCCGGAACGTTTTCCGTTTCCTGCTTGAGGAACGCCTCGTCCGTGTAGCTTTCGGCCGTCACGCCATCCTCGCCGAGCTCTTCGAGAACGGGATTGGCCATGATCTCCTGGTTGATCATTTGCTTGAGCTCGAGACGATTCAGCGCCAGCACGCTCACCATCTGCACGAGCCCCGGCGTCAGAATCTGCTTTTGGGCCACGCGGAGATGCAGTTTGGGTGCGAGCCAGTTCATAGCGTTCAGTTCAGCCGGAAGCTCTCTCCCAGATAGATGCGGCGGACTTCGGCGTCGGTGGAAAGCTCGGAGGGAGTCCCGGCAGCCAGGATCTTGCCGTTGCTAATGATGTAGGCGCGGTGGGTCACGGCCAGCGTATCGCGCACGTTGTGGTCGGTAACGAGCACTCCGATTCCGGCACCGCTCAGGTCTGCGATGATCTTTTGGATATCCACCACGGTGAGCGGATCGATCCCGGCAAAGGGCTCGTCCAGGAGCACGAAGGAGGGCGATAGCACGAGCGAGCGAGCGATTTCCAGGCGCCTCCGCTCGCCGCCCGACAGCACGTACGCCTTGCTGTGCCGTACTCCTTCCAGTCCCATCTGCGCCAATAGCTCCTCGACTCTGTCGCGCCGCTGATCGGGAGTTACAGCCAGCGTCTCCAGAACAGCCAGCAAGTTCTCCTCGACCGTCAGCTTGCGAAAGACCGAAGGTTCCTGGGGAAGGTAGCTGATGCCGCTGCGGGCCCGGAGGTACATGGGGAGGTCGGTGATATCCTCGGCGTCCAGTAGGACACGCCCATAGTCCGGGCGCGCCAGCCCGACCAGAATATAGAACGTCGTAGTCTTCCCTGCGCCGTTTGGCCCGAGCAGCCCAACCACTTCGCCCTGTCGAATCTCCAGGTTGACGTCATCAACGACTTTCCGCCCTCGATACGATTTCGTCAGATCGGCGGCCTGGAGTGTCAACATACCGGTTCATTTCGCAATCCGGTGCTTGGTCAGCGTGCGCGAACCTTCTTGTGAGTCAATCAAAATCGTATCATTCGCTACAAAGAAGGTCAACGAATGGCCCGTCGCCGTGTTGCTAAGATTGTCGGTTACGGTCGGATGGCCGCCCGAAAGCACGAACTTCCCGTCGGCCGCGGTGTATTCCGCTTGGTCGGCCATGCCCCGCCGCCCCCCCTGCTCCACGACCACATCTCCCCGAGCCAGCACGCGGCTCAATTGCCGGCCGCTCGATGCGCCCTGCGCCCGCGGCAAGTTTTGGCCTTGCGCGGGAGCCGCACCGAGAAATATATCCAGAATGCGCGATTTGAGCGAACCTTGCGCGGAGCTCGCCAGCACTCCGCCCTCCAGTCGCGCTCTCGCCTGTTCGCCCCAGTAGGTGAGAAGCGGCGCGCGCACTTTCCAAAGCGTGGGTCCGGCCGTCGCTTCCCGGGCTGATCCGGGCTTTCTGCCGAAAGTCACGGCCAACGGGCCGGTAGCCTGCGGGAAGACCGCCACTACGTCGCCTGTCGCTTGCATCTTCTTTTCGTCGCGCCACAGTTCGATCTGGTTGGCGTCCAGGACGGCCTCTCCCTGCCACAACCTCGCGTGGCCCGCGTAGACGATGTGGCCTGCCGTTACCGATCCGCTGAGCGTCTCGGCGGAAATATGCGCGGGCCCGGAACCAAGGCTCACGGCATCTCCGCGCGCGGCGGGCAAATAAGTGGATACGACCCCGCCTGTGGCGCGAACGTCCCCGGATTTCTGGTTGATCGCGATGCTGCCCGCGGTCGTCCGGCTCATCGAGTCGGAGATCGCGGGCGAGCCATCGAGCATAATCATGTCCGTCGCGCGCACGATGCGGGCATGGGCGGCGCTGGCCCGGCGGTCGGCTTGCTCGAAGCGCACGTTTCCGCTCTCGTCGACCGTGTCCCATTCCCCGTTTGCTCCGAACGTGGCGGCCAATTCGTCTGACGAGAGCACTTGCGGCGCGGCATTGCCGTTCTGCCTCCGCACTTCGACGCCCGAATGGCCGAACAGCTTCTCGAGACGCCCGCCGGCGCCCAATCGTGCGACGAATTTATCGGCCTTGACTGCAGTGGTGTCGTCGTCGCTCTTCGACTCGATGGTTGCTGGGGCGAGTGTTTCGATGCTTTCGACCTGCTGCCGGTCGGCCGTCTTCGCAGCTTTCCCGCTTGTCGCCCTATCGAATGCTTGACCTCGCCGGCCGCCGGTGGAAAACGTCACGAGCAACGCGTCCGTCTTCAGCCGCTGCGACGCACCCGCCCTGTGCGACTCCGCCGTCACGCCACCGCTTGCCGTCATGTCCTTGAGGAGGTTGCTCTGCGGCAGCATGGCGAACGCCGCGCGAGCGGCCGAAAAACGGTCGCTGCCCGCCGCGGTCTGCCGTGTGCCGGTAAAACCGCCGTCGCCGATCACCCGCTCGATCCAGCCCGCCGGGTTCAGCCACGCTTCGAATCGAGCCGCCGTTACCCTGATCTTTCCGTCGGCCTCTGTAGCGCGAATTTGCGGGTGGCCCTCGGCCACGGCGTGCCGCGCGCGGTTGTTCTCATCGAGTTCCACCGAGATTCTGTCCGCGGATAGCTCCCGGCTACCCTGCCGCACGATCGCCGGTCCTTCGAGTACAGCGGTGCGATCCTTGGTGCGGACTTCGAGGCTGCTCCCGCGGGCCGTTACGGGCAGTCCGCTAGTTCGCTCCGAAGCAGCCAGATCGAATTCCACCGCATGCTCGACGCGCACAATGGAGTCCCGCGTACTGTACGTGACGCCCACGCCGCGCCCCTGGCCCGCCGGAAAGTGGAATTCCACCGGCGCGGCCGTCGAAGCCTCGCCGGCCTCGCGGTTGAACGACAAATCGCTGGTCGTCAGTTCCAGTGTTTTCGCGGCGGGCTTGCCCGGACTGGCTTTGGCGCTCTCGATATCGACCTGGACTTCGCCTTTGCACCGCGCCACTCCGCTCAGCGGTTCGTAGCTGCACTCGCGCGTGTGGATGTTGTCGTTGCGGCTGCCGTCGCGTCCATAGATGGTGATCCACACGTCTTCGAGCAGCGCGCGATCTTCAGCGCGAAACTGCGTGGCGTGCGACGCTCGAATCGTAAAGACGGTGCGGTCCTGCTCCACCTTCGAGAAGCTAAATTCCGCGGATCGCCGCTCCACGCTGGCTGGCACGGGCACGGGCGCGGCCCGCCGCGCGCGAGCGCGTTGCACCGCCCGCTCCACGTACACGCTTGCAGCGGCCAGCGCCACAAGCCCCGCGGCGATCGCAGCCCAGCGCGCGTACCGCGCTGCTTC
>DATLWP010000427.1:0-23318 GCA_035576265.1 Candidatus Polarisedimenticolia bacterium | reverse complement strand
CCAAAATTCTTCACAGCGCACAAATGGCTGAATCGTTATCTTCCGGCTTCGGACACGAAATACATACAGCAGCAAATGGACATCATACGATCAGCCCCGAACTTCTCTAGCCAAGACGTTCAGGATTGGTCGAACGGCGAGGATTTCTCAGGTCGCCAGCTATACTCCATTGAGGTTGCGGAGGACCTTTCGGCAACGCTCGGCTATGAAATGCCAGTACCCTTTTTTGTTATCCAGGGAGAGGAAGATCACATTGCGCCCACCGAGGTAGCTCAGCGTTATTTTCACAGAATCCACGCACCCTTGAAGAAAATGGTACTGATCAAAGGCGCGGGCCATTTCGCGTACGCAACAAACCGTGAGGAATTCCTGGCTGCTCTCGTCAAATATGTACGGCCGCTGGACACGTCTGCCATCGCAAACTAATCGTAACGAAATATTGCCGCTGAGCGGCGCGATCGGAAGCTGAGCGATTGCTCACCCCTTACGCTGCTTGTCCACGGCGAGCACGTCGAGTATGCTTCGGTGCTTGCCATGGCCACGAAGCGAATGGCGAACCTGCCGGAAACGACGGACCGGCGCATCGACGCGCTGTTGACGCTGCTCGCGGAAAATTCGACGATCGTCATCAGCGGAGCGAAGATCGCAAAGGAGATCGGCGTCACGCGGCAACAGGTGTGGCGCTGGATCGAGAAATTGCGCGCGCTCGGCGTCCGGGTGAAGGGCCATCCGCGGACCGGCTACCACATCGAGCGCGTGCCGGACATTCTCGCCCCGCAGATGCTGAGCCATCGCCTCTCGGGGACGTTGTTTGCACGCCGTATCTATCACTTTTTCAAAATCGATTCGACGAATGCCGTGGCCATGCGCCTAGGAGAAGCAGGCGAGCCGCACGGCACACTCGTGCTGGCCGAGGAGCAGACTTCGGGACGGGGCCGCGCGGGCCGTTCGTGGATTTCCGAGAAGTCGGCCGGAATCTACTGCAGCGTCCTTCTGCGGCCGCCGATTCCTCCGGCGCACGCGCCTTTGCTCACTCTCGTGGCCGGGCTGGCGGCTCGCGACGCCGCCGCGGACGATCTCGATCGGCCGCCCGATGTCCGTTGGCCGAACGATCTGCTCGCGGGTGGGCGGAAATTTTGCGGGATCCTGACGGAAATGCACGCCGAGCCAGATCGAGTGCACCACGCGGTGGTGGGGATCGGCATGAACGTCAACCAGGCGAAAATGCCGGAGGAGCTGGCGGAGATCGCGACATCGCTGCGGATCGAGACAGGAAACGTTCATTCGCGGCTGGAACTGCTGATCCGGTTGCTGCGCCACCTCGACCGCTACTACAATCAATTCCTCGCCGATGGCGCCTTGCCGATCCTGCGGCGCTTCGCCGAGGTTTCGAGCTATTTCCAAGGAAAGCGCGTGCGCATCACCACGGCGAAGGAAAGCTTCACGGGAACGACAGCGGGTCTCGAGCCGAGCGGCGTCCTGCGCGTGGCGCGGGACGACGGGCGCGGAGTCGAGTTGGTGCTTTCGGGCGACGTTGCGGAGGCGTCCTGATGCTTTTGGCGCTCGACGCGGGGAACACGAACACGGTGCTCGGCGTGTTTCGCGGAAAGGAACTCGCCGCGCATTGGAGGCTGACGACGGCGCGCGACCAGACCGTCGACGAGTACGGCATTCTGACGCGCAATCTCTTCACGCTGGCGGGGCTGGATCCGCACCAGATCGGCGGCGTAATCATCAGCTCGGTGGTGCCTCCGCTCAATGCGACGCTGGCGGGAATGGCGGAGCGGTATTTCGCGCACAAGGCGCTGTTCGTCGAGCCGGGGATCAAGACCGGGATGCCGGTGCAGTACGATAACCCGCAGGAAGTGGGCGCGGACCGGATCGTCAACAGCGTGGCGGCGTTTGAGAGATACGGCGGGCCGTGCATCGTCGTCGACTTCGGCACGGCGATCAATTTCGACGCCGTGTCGGCGCGCGGCGAATACTTGGGCGGCGTACTCACGCCCGGGATTGGGATTTCGGCGGACGCGCTGTTCGCGCGGGCCGCGCGGCTGTTTCGCGTCGAGATCAAGGACCCCGGAAAGATTATCGGAACGAACACGGTCGCATCGATGCAGGCGGGGCTTTTCTTCGGCTACACCGACCTGGTGGACGGCATTCTCGACCGCATGAAAAAGGTGATGGGCCCCAAGACGAAAGTGATCGCGACGGGCGGACAGGCCGCGCTGATCGGGAGCGCTTCGCGGCATATCGAGACCATCGACGAGTTCCTGACGCTCGACGGGCTGCGCATCATCTGGGAACGCAATCAGGCGGGCGCGCAAGACCGGGTGGGAGCCCATAAGAAGGTGTCCACGCCGGGGCGACCCAGCTAGTCGAACGCGCCATCCGTCGCGGGCGCGAATCAGAGCGGAAGCGTCGCCGGTTCGGTCATCGCTGGCATGGAATCCTTCAACTATTTCAACTATTTCACCGAGATCGAGGAATATTTCTGGCGCAAGCGCGGGGCGCACCTGCTGGTGTCGCCGCTCGATTGGGCGATCGTCGAGACGTGGCAGAAGGCCGGGATTCCGCTGAGCGCCGTGCTGAAAGGAATCGACCGCGCATTCGAGAGCTGGGAGCGATCGCGGCGGGCGGCCGGCGGGCGACAACTGAAGAGTCTCGCCTATTGCGTGGACGCCGTGCTCGACGCTGCCGCCGAAGCGCAGGAAGCCGCCGCGGGCACGGGGCCGGAAATTCCCAGGGCGCGGACGGCGGAACCGTTTTCGCGCGACGAGCTGCGGAAATATCTGGAACGCTGCGGCACGCGCCTGCGGGAAGCGGCCGAAAAACAGCGGGCGCGGCATGCAGCGCTCGCCACCCGCCTGGAAGACGCGGCAAGCCGGCTGGACGGTTTGTTGCCAGTCACCGATGCTCCCGGCGCGCTGGACCTCGAGGATCTCGAGCGGCGACTGTCGGTGCTCGAAGAGAAATTGACGGCGGCGCTATCGGCGGACGCGGACGAGGAGACCCTGCTCGCGATCCGGCGCGAAATGGACCGTTCGCTCGCGCCGTACCGGCGCAAGATGTCGGCGGAGCAACTGGCGCAGCTCGAGCGACAGTACACACAAAAGCGCCTGTTCGAACAGTTCGACGTGCCGCGGTTGAGCCTTTTCTATCTCACTTGAGCGCGCTGCAAATGCTTGTCCTTTCCTGATGGCGGCGATGCACGTCACGATCGAAAAACTGATTTACGGCGGCGAAGGCCTGGCGCACCACGACGGCACGACTGTCTTTGTGCCATTCGTGCTGCCGGGGGAGCGCGTTACCGTCGCGCCCGTCGAGCAAAAGAAGAAGTTCGTTCGGGCGAGGATGGAAAGCGTCCTCGAGCCTTCGGCCGAGCGCACGACACCGCGATGCCCGCATTTCGGCGTCTGCGGCGGCTGTGATTATCAGCACATCCCGTACAAGGCGCAGCTCCGATACAAGACGGACATCCTGCGCGAGACGCTGCGCAGGATCGGGCGAATCGACTGGACGGGAGAAATCGCGGCACACGCGTCGCCACCGTGGGGCTATCGCAATCGCGCCCAGTGGAAGATCCGCCCGCTCGGCATTCCGAGCGCCGCAGGTGAAGCGGTCCCAACAAGCCTCGCGATCGGATATTTTCGGGCGAATTCGACGGCCCTCTGCGCCGTGGAAGAATGCGCGGTTCTCTCGCCGCTGCTAGCGAAAACTTTGGCCGCGCTGCGCGAGGCGGTGGCAGCGGGAACGCTGCCACGTACGCTGCGCGAGATAGAGGCATTTGCCGGTGCGGATGATTCGAGACTGCTTATGACGGCGACCTTCTCAGGTTTCCCATCCGACGCGGGAGGGCTGGCAGGGAGCATTCGAGAGATTCTTCCGGAGATTGAAAGTCTGCTCTTCCACGATCCGAGCCACGAACGAATGGAGTTGTATGGACCGGGCTTCGTCGAATGCCGGGCAGAGGGCCGCGCGTATCGGGTAGGCCACTTTTCGTTCTTTCAGGTGAATCGCTTTCTCGCGGGCGAGTTGGTTCGCACCGTGGCGGGGGGTGAAGACACGGGAAGCCTGGCGCTCGATCTGTTCGCCGGAGTAGGGTTGTTTTCGGCTCCGTTGGCGGAGCGGTTTGAACATGTCGTGGCCGTGGAGTCGAATCCGGCGGCTGCGCGCGATCTGGAAGCGAATGTTTCGAGGCTGGGTGCGCGCCAGGGGGCAGTGGAAGTGCGTGCGAGCGATGTGGAACGCTTCCTCGCAAAATACGAAAGCAAGCCGGAGTTCGTCTTGCTCGATCCTCCGCGAACGGGATTGTCGCCGGGCGCCGCGAAGCATCTCGCACGAGTCGCCCCGGCGCGCATCACCTACGTTTCGTGCGATCCGCCGACCCTGGCGCGCGATCTCGGCGCACTCGACAAGGCCGGATACGAAATCACCGAAATCCACCTGTTCGATCTTTTTCCCCAAACATTTCACCTGGAAGCGATGGTCCGGCTGCGCCGGCGCTCATGAAACTCCCCGCGCTGTGGATCGCCGCGGCGTTTGCGGGGGGGATCGCGCTATCGGGTCGCTGGCCGGGATCTGTGACGCTCTGGCTCGCCGCGACCGTGCTGGCAATGCTATTGGGCGCGATTCTGGTGTGGCGAAAGCGCGTGCTGACGGCGGGCGCATGCGCGCTCGTCGCGTGGGTTGCGCTTGGCGGCCTGGCGACGAGCGTCGAGCGCGCGGCCGTGCCAGCGAACCATGTCACCCGGCTCATCGCTGCGGGACGTCTCGATTTAAGCGAGCCGCTTCGCTGGCAAGGGCAGCTGCGCGAGGATCCGCTGGCGCTTCCCTGGGGTCGGCGTTACCAGATCGACCTCGAGCGCGTGCAAGCAGCGGGCGCATCCGTACCGGTGAGTGGCGGGCTGCGCGTGAATTTTTATTCGGGGACAGACGAGGCGGTTCGGACTGCGCCGCGGGATGATCTGCGCGCCGGCGATCGCGTGGAGGTGCTGGTGAAGGCAGGGCCGCCGCGGAATTTTCTCGATCCCGGCGCGTTCGATGTGCACGGCTTTCTCGCGCGGCAGGGGATCGACTTGACCGGGTCGCTGCGCAGCGGCGAGTTGCTGCAATTGGTCGGGAGGCCCCGACCGACTCTCCGACAGCGGCTGGCTCGGGCGCGCGGAAATCTGCTGGCTCGGCTCGACCACCTGTTCCCGGGCGAGCCCGATCGCGCGGCCGTACTAAAGGCCATGCTGCTCGGAGACCGAAGCTTCGTCGATTCTTCCGTCGTTACGACCTTCCAGAAGACGGCGGCCTACCACGTTCTCGTGGTGGCGGGTCTGCATGTGGGGGCGCTGGCGGTGTTTCTTTTCTGGCTCTGCCGAAAGCTGCGATTTTCGGCCGGTACGACGACCCTGGTGACCCTCGTGGCGCTCGCCGCGTACGTTGGCGTGGTGCAGGATCGGCCGCCGATCTTGCGAGCGTCGCTGATGGCCGCGTTCTATTTATGCGCGCGGCCGCTCTTCCGGCGCGTGGACCTGGCGAACACCGTGGCGCTCGCCGCGCTCGCGATTCTCGTCTGGAAGCCCTCGTCGCTCGGCGACCCGAGCTTCGAGCTGTCGTTCCTGGCGGCGGGCGTCATCGCAGGTCTCGCGCTGCCGTGGATGGACCGCACGAGCATGCCCTACCGCGCCGGGCTGCGGCATCTCGGCGACGTGACACGCGACGGGGCTCATGCGCCAAAGGTTGCGCAATTCCGAATCGAAATGCGCGCTGGCGCCGAGCGGCTGAAATCCTGGCTGCCGGAACGGTTCGCGCCGCACGCGACTCTCTGTCTCACGGCACCGGTCCGCGCGGGACTGCGGCTTTGGGAGATCGTGCTGCTGTCGGTGGTGATTCAGTGGGGGATGATGCCGCTGCTGGCGCAGGACTTTCACCGCGTGAGCCTGGCCGGGCCCGTCAGCAACACTCCGGCGGTGATGCTGACAGCTGTGATCGTGCCGCTGGGGTTCCTGACTCTGGTCGCGACATTCGTCTGGGCGCGCTTCGCCCTGGTGATGGCGAAGGCGCTGGGGTTCTGTACAACATTGCTGCTGGCAACCGTCGGCTGGTTCAGCAAAATCCCGTGGGTCGGATACCGTATTCCTGAACCACCCTCATGGCTGCTGGCGGCTTTTTTCGCAGTTTTGATTCTGCTCGCCGCAGCGGCGCGCGGGGTCGCAGCGCGGCGGACGAGTCGAAGGGCAAGAAGGCAACTGCCGCCGCCCATCGGACTCGCGGAGTGGGGATCAGCCGCCCTTCTCGCGCTACTCACCATACTCGTTGCTTCATTTCCCTTTGCGCCGACTCTCGCACGCGGAAAACTTGAAGTGAGCGTACTCGACGTCGGGCAGGGCGATTCCATTTTCACGGCCTTTCCAAACGGCCGGACGATGCTGATCGATGGCGGTGGATTGGCGGGTTCGGAATGGATCGGCGGGCAACGGTCGGGACCGGATATCGGAGAGGAGGTGGTGTCGCCCTACTTGTGGTCGCGCGGGCTGAAGCGGCTGGACGTGGTAGCGCTTACGCACGCGCATCACGATCATCTCGACGGCCTGTACACCGTGCTCGACAACTTCCAGGTCGGCCAATTGTGGATCGGGCGCGACGAGGAGACGCAGGCGTTCAAAAGGCTGCTCGCGGAAGCGCGATCGCACGGTGTCACGATCGTGCATCAGACCGAAGGGGCCGAGTTCGATTGGCACGGCGTGCGCGGCGAAGTGCTGTGGCCGCCCGACCGAGGCCCCGTCGATCAAGCGTCGAATGACGATTCGCTCGTCATGCGGCTCTCAGACGGCAACGTGCGCTTTCTCTTGGCTGGCGACATTCAGAAACACGTCGAAGAGAATCTCACTCGGGACCGCGCGCCGCTCGCAGCGAATTTCTTAAAAGTGCCACATCATGGGAGCAAGACCTCTTCGACGGAGGCGTTCCTCGCGGCGGTGGCGCCGCGCGTGGCGGTCATCTCCGTGGGCGAAGTGAATCCATTTCGACATCCGTCAGAGAGCGTAGTCGAGCGCTACAAAAAGGACGGCGTGCGGTTGCTGCGAACCGATCGCGATGGCGCGGTCACCGCACTTACGAACGGCCAAGATCTCTCCGTTCGCACTTACGCGGAGCGATGACACTTGACGACCTATTTCCTCCATCCGGTCGGCGACTTATAGGGGAGCGCCAGCTGGACTCCTTCGACTTGGCGTATCTTGCCGTTCTGAATCTTGAAGAACTCGGCCACTTCGACGCTAAACGGCCGCAATGCCGCGGGCGGCATGGGAATTTTGCCCACGCCCGGCACGTCCGCCTCTTTCACGGTGCCCGGGTGATTGAACATGAAAAATCCGAAGACGATTCCCATCTTCTCGTCGACCACCATGAAGCGCCGCGGGTCGACTGACTTGATGTAGGCCCAGATCTTTGTGTTCATATTGTCGCGGCAACCCATTGCAGCGGGGTTGAAGGAGCCGTGCCCCCAGCCCTCGTTGTAAGAGGGATTATTGGTGTCCTGAATGCCGTCGAGAATGCGGTTGCATTTCTCATCGAACGGCACGAGATCACCCGACAGATGTACGATCCCTTCGAAGTACAGGTTCGTGCTCTTCAGCATGTCCTGGCGTGACGATCGCTCGGAGGGGGCGAGCGGCTGAAGCCAAACGGGGTTTGGATGTTCGAGCTTCTCCAGGTTTTCAGCCGGTTCGGCGCCCCGACGGACGATCGTTTCAACCTCGGTGATTTTCCGGTTCACCACTTTCAGGCGAAGCACCAGGATCGCTGGAGTGCCGTTTTCCCGAATCGTCCCTTCAAAACCGACTTGGCCAGCCTCGGGATCAGCGAAGTAAACTTTGTAGGTTCCGAGGCCGCTAATGGTGCCCCACAAGGCGTCGCCGAGCTTCAGCGGTATGGTGTTCTCGGTGAACTTTACGTCGGGCGCAACCGGCAGCCGACTCGAATCGTGAGCCACGAGAGCACTGAGGTAATGATCGATGAACCCGGTCAGGCAGGCGTAGTCGCACGCGTTTGCAGGGGTGCGTTGCGATCTCGGGTTCTCGCCCGTTGCGCTGGCGGCGGCCGCCGCCGTGATTCCGATGATCACAGCCGCGATGGCGGCGATTCCTGCAAGGCGTGTTCGCATACTCGCTCCTCCTGTTTGAGTGGGGGGATTATAGGCGCCCATCTCTTCCTCGGCTAGCCATTCGAACGGTGGCCGGAATCCCTCGCCGCATCATCGGTCTTCTGATATTCCTCGATGATCTTGCGAGCTTCCTCTGCTTGGGATTCGAGGACGTAAATTTCCACTCCGTGCGTTCCTTTCGGGGCTTCGCGCAGCGGGAACGGGTCGGAGGAGCCCGACCCCGGCGAATATATTCCCGCGCTCTCCAGCAAGCTGCGTATCACCATCGCTTCGGCAGCGGTACCGGCGGTGTGGGCGATCACGACGCGTTCACGAGTGTGTTCGTTGCTCATACCTACTCCGAGTACTATTGCGCCCTCCCATAGCCAAGGCCATAATGATTCTAGGCCCGGGGTATCATGGAATCCATACAACCGAACGCGGCATTTACACCTACGCAGGAACAGATTGACGAAGAGAGCCGGCGCATTCGCCGGTTGCGCATTTTGGTTCGCCTCACGCTCGACACGATCGCCACGGGCGACCTTTCCGCCGAAGAAGCTGCCGGAATGATAGCTGCCACGCGCCGCGCCGCTCTCGAACTGTTCCCAGGCAAAGAGCGCGCCTTCGACTTGATCTACCGGCCGCAGTTTCAGCGCATGATGAACGCCGTCTACAGGCTCCAATAGGGCGTCGAAAGCCGACGTAGGGTCGTCAGTGTCCCAGCCGCGACCGAAGCCACATGCGGAGCCATAGCATTCCCAATCCTGCAATCGTTCCGATCAGTGCCTGGTATTCGCGATTCCGCCGATACTGCGCCCAGGAGAATTTCTGTGCGAGCGGCGCCGTGGGTGGAGACGCTTGGCCGCTTCTGCCGGCGAGCTGTGGAAAAAACAGCGGTACGCGAGCCGCGTACTCGTCGAATGCCGCTCCGAACCGCTTGCGCAGGTCCTCTTCCTCATTGCGCATGACTGCGTAATAAAAGACCGTGAAGTACGCGGCGACGAGCAAGCCCGCCCACCAGGAGTGTCCGGCGAGGGCGAATCCTCCCGCAAGAAATGCGCTGCCGAGATAGAGCGGGTTCCGCGTGCGCGCGTACGGTCCGGTCGTGGCCAGCGTCTGATCCTTGCGCAAATGGCCCGAAGCGGCCCCGCGTACGATCAGTCCGAAGGCGGCCACAATCCCGCCGATCAGAATCGAGCGCGGAGTCGGCGCCGCGAGCAGCCAGTAAACAACCGCAATGGGGTATCCGGTCCGCACGCGCCAGCGCATCCAGAATTTTCTCGGCTGGCTCATGCGCCTCGCTCCAAGAGGCGCTCGACGGATTGGAAAACCTGTTCCACGGTGATCGAAAGCATGCCCGGCGAATATGAATCGCCGCGCCGATATGTTGTCTCGCAAGATCGCGGATTGCGGACGACTATCGTTCGCGCGGGTTCGGTCGAATACGGGCCATTGCGGGATGGGTCCGTGGGACCGAAAAGGCCGACCACCGGCGCGCCGAGCGCCGCAGCCAGATGCAAAGGGCCGGTGTCCGCGGAAACGACGAATCGGGCGCGGCGCATCAGCGCCATTAAAGGGCCTAGCGTCAACGCAATCGCGGCTGGCGGCGGATCTCCGGCCGCATCGAGCACCTGGCGCGCCAACCCCTCCTCGCCGGGTCCGAACGTGACCACACCGCGCCAGCGGTAGCGGCCTGCCAGTCTTCGATGCAACTCTCCGTAGCGCTCGGCAGGCCAGCATTTCGAGCGCCAGCCTCCGCCGGGGTTCAACACGAAGAATTCGCTCAGGCCATGCTCCGCGAGTTCCTGCACCACCCGGTCGTCGTCCTCGGGGCGGACGGTGAACACAAAACGCGGCTTGGACTTTCGGGCGCCCACAGCCTCTACGAGCGCGAGATTATGTTCGACCTTATGGGCGCCGCGCGGATTCACGCGTTCAGTATAAAAGAGCGATGCGAGGCCTTCCCGCGCGTAACCGCGCTCGAAGCCGACGCGCCGCGACGCTCCTGATGCGAGGGCGAGGAGGGCCGATTTGTAGAGCGACTGAAAATCGATCGCACAATCGTACTGAGCGGCGCGCAGTCTGCGTACGCCGGCAACGATTCCAGCTGCGCTCCTGCGGTCAACCGAAATAACCTCGCTCAAATCGGGGTTTCCTTCAAGCAATCTCGTCCACTGTGGATCGACGGCCCAGTCGATGCGCGCGCCCGAAAACGTGTCGCGGAGCGCGGATGCGGCCGGCAGGGTGTGGATGACGTCACCCATCGAGCTCAGCCGCACCAGCAGGAAGCGTGGGTCAGCCATCGCTCTGCCGGCGTAAGCGCGCCAGAAGGTCGCGCGTCGAATGTCGCTTCGGATCACCCACGATGGCCACGCGGATGCCGAGAAGCGCCGCGAGATCGCGCTCCGGCACGCTTTCCGGCGTGTAGTCCGTGCCCTTGGCATGAACGTCCGGCTGGAACTCGCGGAGCAGCGGCTTGACGTCGAGTTCGTCGAAGATGACGACGTAGTCCACGCACCCTAGCGCCGCCACGAGCGCCGCCCTGGCCCTCTCCGTGAGAATGGGACGCCCCTCGCCCTTGAGCTTCCTCGCGCTGGCATCGGAATTGATGCCCACGACAAGCACGTCGCCCTCGGCTCGCGCCGCCTGCAGATACCGGATGTGGCCGACGTGGAGAAGGTCAAAGACACCGTTGGCGAAGACGACACTGCGCCCTGCGCGGCGATGTTCCTTGAGCACTTCGTGGAAACCTTCGCGGGAAAGAATCTTTTCGCGCGTATCCATCGAGTCCTTATCGCTGCGCGGTGGCCTCGCGGCGCAGGCAGGATTCCAGCTCCGCGCGCGTCACCGTCGCCGTCCGGCGCTTCATCACCACGATGCCCCCCGCGTAGTTTGCTAGATGCGCGGCTTCGAGAGAAGACGCTCCCGCCGCCAGCGCGAGCGTAAAAACAGCGATCACGGTGTCTCCGGCGCCGGTGACGTCGACGGGAGCGTCCGATCCGTAAATCGGAATGTGCCGCACCGGCGGCGGGATGTCGCGGCGTCCGATCTTTTCGCTCTCGAAGACCGCCATGCCGTCCTTGCCACGCGTCACGACGAGACACGTGAGGCCCAGATCGCGCATCGCGCACGTTCCGAGTTTCTCGAGCTTTCGGATGTCCGTGCCGATGCGCTCATGGTAAGCCGCCTCGATCTCAGGCTCGTTCGGCGTCGCCGCGGTGACGCCTGCATCGCGATATTCGAGCAGGCGAAAGCGCGAATCGAGGGTGACGCATTTCGCGCGTAGCCCGCGAACGAGCTCCGGCGTGGCGGCTCCCAGGCCGTAGTCGGAAACAAGGACGGCGCCGGCGCGTCGCGCGGCCGGGTGAGCCTTGCGCTCGATGGCTTCCTGTACGCGCGACGGAAGCTCTCCCGTGGGCTCGCGATCCACGCGCAAGACCTGCTGTTCTGTCGTATGGGTCCATCCTGCGAGATACCGCGTCTTGGTGGTCGTGACCCAGTCACGCACGCGCAAAATCCGAGATGTATCTACGCGCTTGCGCCGAAATGATTCGAGGAGCCAGCGGCCGCCGTCGTCGTCCCCCACGACGCCCACGGGGAGCACGCGAGCGCCCAGGTCCGCGAGGTTGTTCACCGCGTTCGCGGCCCCACCGGGATAGACCTCGGTTCGGCGATGGCGCAGGATCAAGACGGGCGCTTCGCGGGAGACGCGAGAGATTTCGCTCGAAGCGAATTCGTCGAGGACAAAATCGCCGACGACGCAGATCGTCTGGCGCGGGAAGGCGCCGACGATATCGAGCAGGCGCGTGAGGTCCATGCTTGCGTCGGCGGTGGGACCAGCGGCGGGCTTCGCGGTGCGCTGCCCTTTCTTGCGAACGGGACTCAACGACTTCTCCTCATGAACGGTAGCGCAGACTTGCCGCGCGGAAAAGTATCATAGCGCCACCGGAAGCAGCAATTGTGGCAGATGCATGTGACGGGCGCCATCACCGAGTCATTGCAGAGATCGGGCCGTGTGGCGGGCTGCGGCCATCACCGCTTTCCAGAACTCGTCCTCACGGTCGAAGCTCAGGGAGATACGGCAGAAGAACACGTCCTTCGTGCCCCAGCGCACGCCCGCAAAATTGAACAGGTCCTTTTCCGTGCAGACGAGACCTTCTGCTCCTCTGGCGCGGGCTTCGGCAATGAGCGCGTCGGCTTCCTGCTGCGCGTAGCGATGGTGATCCGGAAAGAATCTATGAGCGATGATTTGAAACTTCCAGTCGCGCAGATCAGCGAGGAACGCGGCCGGATTGCCGATGCCGCAAAAAGCAAACAGTTTCTTCGAATGCGCGCCGGAATCCTCCGCGCCGACGGATCCATCCTTTGCGATGCGGATGGAATCGAGCTGAGGGCGCGCGTAGAAAATCGGCGCGTCCGAGTCGCGCCGGATAGCGGCTTCCACGGCCGGTGCGTGAGAGCTGCGCGTGATCACGACAATGTCGGCGCGCGCGAGTGCCGATCGAGGCTCGCGCAGCCGCCCAGCCGGAAGCAAGCGGCCTCCGCCGAAAGGATTCTTGGCATCGATCAGCACGATGTCTACGTCGCGCGCTAATTGCAGATGCTGGAAGCCGTCGTCCAGAACGAACCATTCGACGCCACGCGCGCGAAGTTCGCGACCGCGAGCAAAGCGGTCCGCGCCGACTCCGAATGCTGCGCTTTCGCCCAGGCGCGCCTGGAGCAATTGCACCTCATCGCTGGTCGAGCCGGCCGTTGATGTCTCGCCTCGATACCCTCGCGTCAGAATCCCAACACGTTTCCCTTCGGCGAGCAGGCGTTGCGCGATCCACAGGACCATCGGCGTCTTGCCCGTCCCGCCGGTGGTGAGATTGCCGACGCTGATGACGACGCCGTCGAGCCGTTGCTGCCTTAGGATGCCCTGGCGATAGGCGCGCGCCCGCAGATGGGCGGCTGCGCCGTAGAGCAACGCTACAGGGGAAAGAATCGATTCCTTGAACGTCACGCTGAATGTCCTCGCGCGCCCAGAACGCCTGCAATTCGATCTAGCGATCGAGCCGTCGCGCCGCGATTGCGCTCGGAAAGACCTCGCGCAGCCGCGCCCATACGCTCGCGCAGCCCGTCGTTTTCGATGAGCTGCACCCAGACTTTCCCGAGCTGCGGACCGCTCGTGACCTGAACGCCGGCTTGTGCGGCGAGAAATTGCGAGGCCATGTCGCGAAAGTTTTCCATGGAAGGCCCGAAAACCGGCGGCCGCGAGAACCAAGCTGGCTCGAGGATGTTGTGGCCCCCGGCGGGCACGAGCGAGCCGCCGACAAAAACGGCGTCCGCGAACGCGTAAAGCCCCGCGAGTTCCCCGATGGAATCGAGTACGAGCACGTCGGTATTTTCGTCCAGCGAGGCCGTGAGGTCCAGTTGGCTCCGTCGGACAACATTCCATCCGCCCGAGGCGCCGATACTCGCGGCAGCGTCGAAGCGGTCCGGCTTGCGCGGGGCCATCACCAGCAGCGCCCGGCGCCACTGGCGTTGCACGATGTCATACGCGGCCAGCACGGCCTCCTCTTCGCCTGCAACCACGCTACCGGCAACGAGCACCGGCCAGCGTTCTTGCCTGCGAATTTGTTCCTCGAGCCACACGCCAAACCGGCAGATATCCGGCGGCTCGGCGTCGTATTTCAAATTGCCCGTCACCTCGACGCGGCCTTCCGGCGCGCCCATTTCGCCGAGGCGCGCGGCGTCCTCCGGCGTCTGCGCGAGAAAGAGTTCGGCGTCCTGCAAAACGCGCACGAAAAACTCGCCGACGAGGAATCGCCACCGTTTGAAACGGGTGAAGGATTTTTCCGAGATGCGCGCGTTTGCAAACACCACGGGTACACCTTGTCGCTCCGCCTCGCGCAAGAAATTCGGCCAGACTTCGGTCTCCATTATGATGACTAGCGCGGGCCGAATCGCGCGCAGCGCCCGGCGAACCGGCACAACCCAGTCCAAAGGAAAGTAGAAGATCCCGTCGGCGGCCTGCAGACGTTCGCGCGCAAGCCGCTGGCCCGTTTCGGTGGTCGTCGAGACGAGTACGGCGCGCCCCGGAAAGCATCGTTTGAGACCCTCGAGAAGAGGCTTGGCAGCCAAAACTTCGCCGACCGAGACGGCGTGAATCCAGATCGCGCCCGGCGCAGCTCCTTTCGGCGCCGCGGACGCAGTCGCGCGCAGGGTTATATCCCGCGGGACGCTGCCCAGGCGTTCGCGCAACGTGCGCCAGGGTTCGCCTCGGTTCCAGCCGCGCATGGCGTAGTAGGGCGCCAGCAGGATCATGCCCACTGCCGTGACGATGCGATAGAAAAAGTACATGGGTAGGCAAAGCGGGCATTATAGCGCGTTCCCGGAAATTCCCGCCGGTTCGCTGGCGGGTCGTGTCCGCTTGCGGGCGAACCTCTTCGCTCGAGGCGGCAGACTGGCCCTCAGTCCTGGTGATTGACGCGGATCGGCGGGGCTAGCGCTTGTTGTTCCGGGTGAGATACGCAGCGATCGCGTCAAGGTCGGCACCGCTGATTTCCGTCTTGCGAAAGGTGGGCATGAACAGAACTCCGTGCCTCACGAACTGCTTGATCATCGCCGGCGTCAGGTCCGTGCGCTCTTCGAGCACAGCCGGCTTCTGCCCGCGTGCGGCGAGCGATTCCGTCCCGGCCTTTCCGAGCCCGGCGCCGTGGCACGGCCAGCACCAATGGGTGTACACCTCATGCCCGCGTTCGATCTGTTTCTGGTCGGGCGGGCCCGCAGACGCCACGCTCGTCAAAACCAGAGCCGCTGCAAACGCTAATCCTACTCTCCCGTTTTTCATGTCGCTGCCTTTCTCATGCGCTTCGGCCAGATGCCGCATTTTCCGGGCGACAATATCCCGTTCGGATCCACCGCATCTTTGATCGTTTCATGAAAGCGCCGCAGCGCATGGTTGTTGAAGGAGTAGGTGTTGGAAATGTCCCCCATGAAGGTCGTGTGCGTCCGGTACTCTCCCCAGCCGTGGGCCGCCGCCTCTTTGACCAGCCGTCGGTAGATCTCGCGCGTCTTGCGGTTCCTTTCCACGTTTCGCTCGACAGGGAAAAGGTCGATGAGCACAAAGGCCCGCGGGAAGGACGTAAGGACGGTAAGCACGGCCCGGCCCGAACCCAACTCCCGGTGAACGCGGTCGAACACCGCCATCGCGTCCAACAGGGCTTCGCCCGACATGGGAATGATGGGGGAAAAACCCAAATGACCTTCGCTCCGCGGCGGGAGCAGCGTGAAAATTTGCAGGCTGGGAATGCCGAGCGGAACGGTGTCCTGGATCTTCGCCAATTCCTCGGCGCTCAGCGGAAAGCGGTAGAAAGGACCGTCCTGGAACGTGACTCCCGGAATCGAAGAGAACCTCTCCTTGGCGTGCTCCCACTGAGCGGCCACTACCTTGGCGGGACCGTAAAAAGGTAGCGGGATACTCCAGTACGGCATCTTCTTCCGCGCGGCATAGTCCTCCAACTCCTTCACCGACCCGCTCGCGCGCAGAGAGTCTAACTCCGGAATGGGCGGGCCGAGCCAGAAAGGGCTCGCGAGGGTCGTGCAGCCCCGAATGATTCCAGAATCCTGAAGCTCGGCGAAAATGTCGACAAGAGGAATCAGGTCCTCGTGCTTCCAGACCATCACAGTGCCCGACACGTAGGCTTCGGGCTGGGGAAACAGCCAGACCCCCATTTTTGTGACGATACCGAGGCTCGATTGAGAAAATATCGGCGTCACGTACGGACCGAAACCGTACTTGTATTGCTGCCAGGTCTTTGCGCCCGGAAGCGCGCCCATTCCGGTGCGCATCACCTCGCCGCTTGGCAGCACGACTTCGAGCCCGCAGACCGCGTCGAAATGGTCGTGCATCGGCGTGTACCCGCCACCCCTCTCGAGCGAATTGCCCACCGGGCTGCCCCAGCCGGGATCGGGCGGGTCGATCCAGACCTTGAGCTTGCGTTCCTGAATGTAGCGGTACAGATCGAAATAACTAACGCCCGGCTCAAGCAGCGCGTAGTGATTTTTTTCGTTGATCTCCAGCACGCGATTCATGCGCTTCAAGTCCAGAACCACGCTGCCGCCCAGTAGCGGAGCCGAGCCGCCGTAGCCTAGATTCTTCCCGGTCGAAATCGTCCAGAGTGGGATTTTGTACTTGTTTGCTATCCGGACGATGGCCTGGACCTGCTCGACGCCGTCGGGAGCGACCGCCGCAGAGGGAATGGGTTCCTCCGGCTCATTCCACACCGGCGAATAGGAGTCGCGGTAGGGGTCCACATCTTCGTCGGAGGTGAACACCCATTGCTTCCCCACCGTCTCGGCAAATTGCTTGAGAGCGTCGGAGAAATCTTTGCTCTTCACGCCGGGTGGAAGTCGCATCCGTTGCTCCTGTCTCCGCTGCGGTCAGGTGGAAAGCGGATTCGCGCTAAGCGCGAACAACACGCACGCGGAAGCTATTTCTTGTTGTTTCGAGTGAGGTACGCGACGATCGCGTCGAGATCGGCATCGCTGATTTCCGTTTTGCGGAAGATCGGCATGACCGAGTACCCTTGCCGCACGTAAGTCCTAATCATCTCGGGAGTCAGATCCGTGCGCTTCTCCAAGAGCGCCGGCAGCGCTCCTTTGTATTTCGCCTGCAGCGCCATCGTGCCCGGTTTCCCTACGCCCTCGCCGTGGCACACCGAGCAGTAATCCTCGTATTGCACGTAGCCCTTCGGCTCGCCCCTGGAAGGCGTGGTAGACACGGTCCAGGCCGTCTTTGGCGCCGGTTCCTGCTCTTGGGCGGCAACGGCCTGCACCGCGAAAATACAAACCATGGCCACCGCCAGCTGCACTCCTGCCTTCTTCATTTCTTGGCCCCCCTTAGGCGCTTGGGCCAGATGCCATACCGGCCGGCGGAAAGAATTCCGTTGGGATCGACGGCGTCCTTCAACGTTTCGTGGAAACGCAGCAGCGAGTGATTGTTGTAAGCGTAGGTGCTCATGATGAGATCCTGGAAAGCCGGGGCGGTGCGATATTCTCCCCAGCCATGCTCCGCCGCCCTCTCCACCAACTTCTTGAATGCCGCGCGGTTTCGCTGGTTCGTCTCGGGGTCGCGCGTAACGGGAAATGCGAAGATGTAAATGAACGCTCTCTCCCAGTAGGTCGAAGGGAGGCTGAAGGAAAGCATGGGAAGTCCAAATTCCCGAGCGGCTTCTGCAAACACGCGATTCGCCTCGAAGATCGCTTGGCCCGTCCGCGGGATGATCGGCGAAAACCACAAGTGCCCGCTCGTGGGCGTCGGATTGACGGGCGAGCGCGCACCGATCGAGAACATGGCCAGGCTCGGGATGCCGAACTGCGGCTTGTGGACTTTTTCGCGCTGCTCGGGAGTCAACGGAAGCTTGTAAACTTCGTTCTCTACGAATTTCGCTCCAGGAATGGCCGAGAACTTCTCCTTCGCGAACTCCCAGTTTGCCTCATTGGCTTTGGCCGCTCCGTAGAAGCTCAGCTTGCAACTCCAGAAGCTGATGCCTTTCCTCAACGCATATTCCTGCAATTCCGGCGAAGCTTCCGCGTCCGGCTTCGCCAGCAACGCCGCGAGTTCCGGCTCCGGCGGCGGTGGTCCGCCTCCTTCATTCCATGTGGCGATCTCCGAAATCATCGGTATGTGGAGAAGCGGACTCCCGAGGTCCGGCATGCCGTTCGTGACCCGCGTGTTTTCCAAATAAGTCAGAATATCGACGAGAGGGATCAGATCATCGTGCCGGGGCACATACACGGTGCCGGAAAGATAGGCGTCCGGCTCCGGCATCAGCCAAAACCCCATCTTTGTAACCACGCCGAAATTGGATTGCGAAAAGATTCCGTCGACCCAGGGACCGAACCCCGTCTTGTATTCCTGCCAGGTTTTCGCGCCGGGCATGGCTCCCATCCCGGTGCGGATGATTTCTCCGTTGGCGAGCACAATCTCCATGCCGCAGTGCGAATCGAAGTGGTTGCGATACGGGGCCATCAAGTAACCGCCGCCGCGGTCGAGAGAGTTGCCCACCGGGCTGCCCCATCCGGGATCGGGAACGTCCACCCATAGCTTGATTCCCTTTTCCTGAATGTATCGGTAGAGGTCAAAGTAGCTGACGCCCGGCTCGACCAGCGCGTAAGCATTTTTTTCGTTCACTTCCAGAATCCGGTTCATGCGCTTCAGGTCCAGAACCACGCTTCCGGAAAGCACCGGCGCCGAGCCGCCATATCCGAGATCCTTACCCGTCGAGATCGGGTAGATGGGGATTTTGTATCTGTTCGCGATCTTTACGACCTTCTGCACCTGCTCCACGCCATCCGGCGCAACGGCAGCGGAGGCAACACGCTCGTCTGGCTCGCCGTAGAACGGGGAATAGGCGTCGCGATAGAGAGCCACATCCTCATCACTCGTGAACACCCATTCCTTGCCGACCGCTTCCTCGAATTGTCTGATCGCCTCGGAGAAATCCTTGCTGCTCACACCCGGTGGAAGCCGCATCAAGCACCCCTCGCCTGTTTCAAGTACGGATGATCTCTATGCGGAGCGAACCGGGGCAATCACCCAGGAGATCAGCTGCTCCGGATCATCCGCTCGTTTCGCCGAGGGCGTGACGATGTTCATCGTCTCCGCCCCGTACCGATTCGCAGGAAATCGGACCACGACGCTTGCGATTCTGCCAGCCCACTCCGGCCCGCTCTCGTCCAAGCCCGCCGTTTGCCGCAACACGTCCGGCGGCGCCGACAGCACATGATCGAGGCGCCCGTTCGGCCCGTACGAATGTTCGCCGCGGAACACGACACGCATGCGCTGATCCCACGCCAGTCTTTCCAAACAGAAGATCGCGCCGTGCGCCGTCAGCCCCGCGATGGCAGCCGGCCCTGTTTTCCAGCGGATGGATAGATCGTGGAACCAAACATCCGTGATGTCGCCCTTGATCCCGTGGACCGGCGACCCCAGTCTCTTCGCTTCGCTGGCAAAAGTCCGGCACGATGCAAATCTCTCATCGAAAATTACCTTGTAGAGCGGCGTCGAGGCCTGTTCGGCAGCCCATGCGGAGATTCCTGGTGAAAGAGCCCTGCGCGACGCAAGCGGCAACGCCAGAGCTGTCAATCCTGCCTGAAGGAACTCTCTGCGGTTCGCCATCGGATCATCTCCTGTTGTCCTGCGGGTTCTAGCGGCTGGGAAGTTGGCACGCAGGAATTTCCGTGTCAAGAAAAATTTGGGGTAGGTCGAGCAGGGAGCACATGCGAACGACGTGGCAATGTTCGAGGCACCCACGCTATAGTTACACCCGCGCGAAACACGCGCAACGCTCTGGTCTGGCGGGGCATCGGAACAATTGGATATGGCGCGAATCGTCTCAGTTCTGGCGGCGATGTTCCTGGCGTGCGCGAGCGCTTTCGCGCAAGCCAAGCCCGCTCCGCGAGACGCTGCTCTTCCGGCGGCGCATCTCGACGAATCGCTGCCCCACGACCGTCACGGAGGGATGAGCGTATCGGCCGAACCCTACACGAATCCCAAGCGCTCCAAGGAAAAATTCGGTAAGGCCGATCCCCTGGCCGTCGGCATCCTGCCGGTCGAAGTGATTATGCGCAACGAGACCCGCGAACCGATCCGCATCGGCCTTCGCACGATCCAGCTTGAAATACGCGGTCGTGGTGGCAGGCTCCAGGGCCTTGATTGGCTCACCGTGGGCGAAGTCGCCGGCGCGATTGCCCATCCCAAGGGGACTCCCGCACCGCAATCCCGGCGGTTCCCGATCGGCGTGCCCCTGCCGCAGAACGACAAGAAAACCGACAAGATTGCCAACATCTTGCAGCCCTTGGCCCTCGATGCAGATATCGCTCCCCCCATGGGAGTGATTCACGGCTTCCTGTTTTTCGACTTGGGCCACGACCTTTCGCTTCTCGCGAACGCCAGCCTCTACGTGCCGGATGCGATCAGTGTGACGTCGAAGAAGCCCCTGATATTCTTCGAAGTGCCCCTGGGCAAACCATGACATTCCGGCCCCGCAGCTGCTCCGAATATGGAAGGTCATTTGCCTGCCCCGTTTCGGACAGGTATGATGGGTATTCCATGCGTAACGTCCGCCGGAACGTGTACTTGTCGGCCCTGGCCGTTCTACTGCTGGCCTTGGCCCTGCCGACCCGCGCGAGCGACAATCCCGCAATTTTTCCCCTCAGCGATGTGCAGCCCGGGATGAAAGGCTTTACCTACACGATTTTCCAAGGCGACCAGGTCGAAAAGGTCGATCTCGAAGTCATCGGCGTCCTTCACAATGCCGTCGGTCCCAAGCGGGACGTGATCCTGGTGCGGCTGCTCGGCGACAAAGTGCAGCAAACGGGCGTCGTCGCGGGCATGAGTGGCAGCCCCGTCTATTTCGGTGGGAAGTTGGCGGGCGCGCTTGCACTGAAACTCGGCACCTTTACGAAAGAAGCCATCGGAGGTGTAACCCCGATCGCGAACATGCTGGAGGTCGAGCATGCCCCGTCGTCGCCGGAGCCCGGTAGCGCCGGGTCGTCCTCGATCGCCGCTGCGAATTCCACGGCAAGCGCCACGCTCCGCTTGCCCGAGACAACTGCCTCGCGCGTCCCGCTGCCCGCAGACTACGCCGCGCGCGTCGCCACTGGCACCGGCCAATATCTGGTTCCCATCGAGACGCCTCTGATTGCCGCCGGTCTCTATCCTGAGACGCTCGCTCGTTTCGGCAAAGAATTCGCCTCTTGGGGCATGACGGTGATGGCCGGCGGCACTTCCCCGCCGACGCCCGAAGATGCCCAGCTAAAGCCGGGCGACATGGTGGGCATCGACTTGATTCGCGGGGATCTCTCGGTCAGTTCGGGCTGCACGGTCACAGCCGTTGTCGGAGACAGCGTGCTGGCTTGCGGCCATCCGCTGTTTGGATTTGGCTCCGTTGAAATGCCGCTCTCGCGCGCGCACGTGCTGATGACGCTTGCTTCCTCGGCCGCCTCGACGAAAATCCTCACCACTGGCACGGTCATCGGCACACTGACCCAGGACCGGCCGACGGCGGTCATGGGCAAGCTTGGCGCAGGGCCGCCCATGGTTCCTCTCGATGTCACGCTCGACACTCAAGAGGGCGAGAAGAAATATCACTTCGAGGTGATCGAAAGCCCGCAGTTGACGGCCATGCTTGTGGCCACGGCCGCTTACAACGGCATCATCGGCAGCCCCGCGTATAAGGAAGGCTCGACACTCCAACTGGACGGCGCCATCGATCTCAAAGGACACACGCCGGTGCGCTTCGAAGACCTGTTTGCGCCGACCGATCAGACGACCTCCGCCGGCTTCTTCCTGGCCACCGACGTCCAGTCCACTTTCGCGCGAATCTATTCGAATCCTTACGAACTGCCTCGGATCGACCGAATCGATCTGCGCGTCAAGGCCCTGCCGGAACGACGCTGGGCTATGATCGACAATGCCTGGCTGGAGAAGAGCGAGGTTCGACCCGGCGAGACGGTCTCTGTGAAGGTTCTTCTGCGGCCCTATCGCGGCGCGTCGTTCATCCAGGACATGCCCATCACAATCCCCGCGCAAGCCGCACGAGGAACGCTCGAACTCGTGATCAGCGACGCTGCATTTCTGAATCGCAACGTCCAGTTCGTCACCGCGAGTTCGCAGGGACAGCTTCCTGGCCTTGAGGAATTGATCCGCCTCATGAATCGCGAGCGCCACAACGACCGGCTCTACGCCACTCTCCTGCAACCCACGCCCACCGTGCTCGTCGAAGACAAGGAAATGCCCAACGCGCCTATCTCGGCTATCAACGTCCTCGACCAGCGTCAGAATCCGGGAAGCGCCAGGCTGCTATGGCAGTCCACCGTCGGGGAATGGTCGGTGGACATGCATCAGGTGATCGCGGGCCAGCACGTTCTGACGATTACGGTGAAGTGACGCCCAATCTCAAAGGAGATTTCCAGTCATGACGCGGCGAACGATTCTCGTGTGCACGCTGGCCATCGCGGTTCTGCTGCCTGCGGTGGCACGCGCTGAGCACACGCGCTTCTGGCGGCAGACGGACTTCTCCGAATTCGAGAAGGGCGAAGCCAAAGGAGTGGCGATTCGCAGCGATGGAAAACTCCTGCCCGCCCCCAAATTCGAGTCGTTCGCCGATCCGGACCTCGCCTATATTTGGGCTCTGCGCCTCGATTCGCACGGGCGCTTGTATGCCGCGGGCGGTTCCGACGCAAAGGTCCTGCGCTTCGGCGACTCAGGCAAAGCCACCACGGTTTTCGAATCCGCCGAGCTTGCCGTACAGGCCATCGCTTTTGATTCCAAGGACAACCTCTACGTGGGAACTTCTCCGGACGGCAAGGTATACCGCGTCACGCCGGACGGCCAAAAAAGCGTCTTCTTCGAACCGAAAACAAAATATATCTGGGCGCTCGCGGTCGACTCGCAAGGCGATCTTTTCGTGGCCACCGGTGATAAGGGAGAAGTCTTCGTGGTGACCCCGGACGGCAACGGCCAGCTTTTCTACCAAAGCCAGGAGCGCCACGCTCGATCGCTGGCCTTCGATTCCAAGGGCAACCTGCTGATTGGAACCGAGCCGGATGGATACGTCCTGCGAGTCGAGATCGGGCGCAAGAAATCGCAGGCCTTTCCCGAGGCTCGCGCTCCGTTCGTCGTCTACGAGACGAACAAGCAGGAGGTGACTTCCCTGCTCGAAGACGCGCACGGAAATCTCTACGCCGCTTCCATCGGAGACAAGACGCGCCGGCCGGCGATCCCCCGTGTGCTTCCCGGTGTGATGCCGCAGGCGGCCATCTCGATCGTCTCGTCGCAGAACGTCACCGTTCCGCAAACCCTGGCGCAGCCGCCTCAGCCTACGCTCACCTATTCGTTCCCCGCCTTGCAGGCAACGGGCGGCGCGGAAGTCGTCAAGATCGCGCCCGGCGGTTCGCCGGAGACGATGTGGACGTCGCGTCAGGATCTCGTCTTTGCTCTGGGTCTTTCGTCCGCGGGGCGCCTCTTGCTGGGAACGGGCGATAACGGAACGCTGATCGAAATGGAAGATAACGATGTGTACTCTAGCATCGCCAACACCGCGTCCGCACAAGTGACGAGCTTGGTCGCCGCGCCTGACGGCAAGATCTTCGTGGCCACCGCGAATCCCGGGAAAATTTTCACTCTCGGCCCTGG
>DATLWP010000426.1:0-8188 GCA_035576265.1 Candidatus Polarisedimenticolia bacterium | reverse complement strand
CCCTCGAGCCGCTCCATCTCCTTCGTCTCGGCACTCACTACAACGTCGATCTGTGCCTGGGAAACGCGGAACTCCTCGACGGCATCGGGATTGATGAATTGCGCGCCGCCGATCGAAATCGCACCCATTGAGAAATCCTCGAATCCGGGCACTTTAAGTTTGCGCACAATCAGAACGTCCAAAGGCACCTTGAGAAGGCGGGAGATTTCAATCGCTACCGGCACACCGCCTCGCGGCAAGCCGAGAACGAGAACATCCGAGCGCCCCGAATATCTCGTAAGCTTCTTCGCCAGCAGACGGCCAGCTTCCTTCCGGTCCCTAAGCCGTTCCAAGAGTGAGTCTCCTTCTCCTCCGCGTCTCCCACTGACTTTGCTCGCCGGAGTGAAGTCCGCGTGATCGTCTATGCCATCAGCCGTCACAGGCCGCCTTGCTTCAAAGCGCCACGCCGACGGGCTTCATCCCCGCCATCCGGCAGCGCGGCGACTCGCGCCGCCGCGCATTCCGAATATCGCCATAGAACGATCCTCGCTCACGAGCAAATCGTGAGCACGGGACAATGCGCTCGGGTCACGATTCTCTCGACTCCCGCCCCCGCGAGGTGCAACGGTGCGTCAGAAACTCGGTCCGCGCGGCTTGCCCCAAGGACGATCAAATCGGCGCCGCGTTCGTGCTCGGCCTCCAGGATCCGCTCGACCGGAGGGCCATACTTGACGAAAGCTGTTGGTCGGCGCAGCAACACGATGCCGCACGGAATCGCTCCATGAACGCGATGCAGCAACAAGTCCGCCGATCTACCGTTCTGCTTTTCGGCAGCGTGCAGTACAGAGAGGTGCGCTTGATACTTCGATGCCAGCGAGATCGCGTACGCCTCCGCGACGTGGGCTTCTGGTTCAAGCTTGGTCGGATAGAGAAGTTCACGGATCTCCGGCGTGGCCATCGGTTCCCAGAATACGCTGTGGCCGACCGTAAGCACCGGGCACGGAGAGTGCCGAAGCGCCTGCCGGGCCGTCGAGCCTAAATGAGTTTTCCCGGGATCGCTCCGTCCGCGTGTTCCCATCACCATCAGATCAATCCGATTCGCGATCAGAATCTCCGAGAGTTCCGTCCACACGATTCCCCGGCGGATCAGAAATTCGTGAGGACACCCGTCCAGTTGTTCTTCCAACTCTCGCACTGCCGCCACCGCGGGATGCTCTCCCGTCTGCCTGAAGACCACATCTTCAGGCGCTCGCGTTTCCGCAGACTGCTTCGTCGCGACGTGGGCGACCAGCAAATCTGACCCATAATGCTTTGCTATCGAAACGGCGTACGGCAGAGCGGCGCACGAACAGTACGAGAAATCCGCGGCTAGCAGGATCCTACTCAGGTGGATTCCAGTTGCGACAAAGGGCCTGTTCATGAGAACGCCATCGCACTTGTTCCTGCGCGCCCAACGCGCCGCAGAACCACGGGCCGAGGCGAGCCCCGGGTCGGAACAATGCACGCCGGGCACGATCTGGCCAAGATAGTGAACTCAAGTTGGCGCTCGCGCGTATGATCCCCGTCACTGAACGATGTGACCCAACTCACAAGGCCCGGTTCGAGTCACGCCGGGCGGCGCCCGGGGTTCAGCGGCGAGACGCAACCGCCCGCAATTCCGGCCGTGTCGAACCGGCACTCGATTCCCCGGTTGAACGAGGTTGTGATGTAACTCACAGAACCTAAACTCCATCTCGAGCGACAATAGGCTGGCGGAGGGTGTGTCTCTACCCAACGCGGACCTTCCGCCTTGTAGGTGTGTCACGATAAGAGTGAAGCTGATTGACTGCAGGAATCGAACTGAGAGGCCAGCGAGGATAGACCCGACGGAGCAGAAGTAGCCGACGAAATGGGCCTGCCTGCCGTACGTCCGCTCCGGTCCATGGAGAAGAGAGTGTGAAGGTTTTGCTTGCGATTGACGACTCGGAATCATCTAAAGCTGCCGTTCAGACGGTAATCAAGCAGCTGCCGCCTCAACGGACGGAAGTGCGTCTCTTGCACGTGGTCGGACCGATCCTGTTTCCACCGTATTGGCTGGCCGGTCGAATCGAGGAGATCGAAGCGGCGGAGCGGGACGCCGTAGAGCAGGGAGAGAAGATCGTCGGGCATGCGGAGCAGCTTCTGGCGAAGGCAGGATTCAAGGTCAACAGCGTCGTCAAGAAGGGCGAGCCGAGAGCCGTGATTGTTGATTACGCCGCGCATTGGAAAGCAGACGTCATTTTCGTCGGCTCGCACGGGCGGAAGGGTCTGGATCGATTGTTGATTGGAAGCGTTTCGGAGGCGGTTCTGCACCACGCTCATTGTTCGGTCGAAATCGTCCGGGTGCCTGGAGGCTCGAGGTCCCCTATTCCACGATGAACTGTCGAGACCAATCTTTGAATGATAGGAGACTGGAAACGCATGCAGAATGTGTGGCGCTGATCTGACGGAAAGGAGTTTCCATGGTTCACCGAGGGATTGCCACGCTGGCGTTGGCTCTGATGACCTGTTTCCTGCTATTGAGCCATTTTGACCCCCAATTCTTTCTCATCCACTTCTACGAATCGCTGATCTACATCGCCATCGTCCTCATGCTTTTCTATTTCGAGGATCGGTGGGCATACATGCTGGGTATGGTCGCGCCCGCCGGCTGGCTGGTGATGACTTTTGTTACCGGAGGGTTTGACGAATTTGTGCGCCAGACGGAGCGGCTGTTCCACGCCCAGGTCCCGGAGTACGCGCCGTTTCTCCTGGGGGCCATCGTGTCGGTTCTTTCCGTGGCCATGATCGTTTTTTGCGGCTATCGCTGGAAACGCGAATTCGCGGGCCTCGGGCAGGGACTCAGCACATTCCTGATCAGCCTGGGAATCGTAGCAATCTATTACATCCTTTTGGCCTATTGGTTCTGGCATGCGGTAAGGGCACCGCTTCGAACGTAACGAAAAAATGAACAGACCCGGTCTCCGCTGGCGAACGTGTGATCCCGCTCACGTGCGTTCGTGATGCTGCTCACAGTGTGCAGCGAGTGGGACGCATAACGTATCGACGGAGCCATCGGACCAGGCAAATCAGCGTCGCGTCGTTGAGGAGGCCAAGGTGAGAATCCTGCTGGCGATTGACGACTCGGAATGGTCGCGGGCGGCCGTTCGTTCGGTCGCGGAGCAGTTTCGGCAGCAAGCGGCCGAGATCCAAGTGTTGCACGTAGTCGAGCCGATCGCCGCCTATATTTCAGCGGAGTTGATCCCCCATTTCATTCCGCACGTCGCCACCATCGAAGAGGACCGCCGCAAGCAGGCCCGCGAACTCGTGCGACGCACGGCCCAGGAGTTGCGCGACGCGGGTTTCAGCACGATTGAATTGGTGGACGAAGGAAACCCGAAAGAGAAGATCATCGACCAGGCGGAAAAATGGAACGCCGATCTGATCGTGGTCGGTTCACACGGCTGGAAGGGATTGAATCGGTTTCTGCTGGGGAGCGTATCTGATTCCGTGGTTCGCCATGCAGGCTGTTCGGTGGAGATTGTCAAGATTCCGGCGCGTGCGAAACAGTCGGCGAACCAAGTGTGACGAAGTCCAGTTCGAACATGAAAAAGAAGCCCACGTCCGCGCGAGTTCCGCTGCAGAACATCCTCTACGCCACGGATTTCTCGAAGTACTCGATGGCCGCGCTGCCTTACGCGCTGTCCATTGCGCGCCAATACGGGTCGACTCTGTTTGTCGTCCACGTAATTCCCCTCTCGGCTCTTCCTCATTCCTCCCCGGCGATCGCGTCCCAGACCATGACCGAGCAAGCCATGCGCGAAGCCAAATCGGCCATCAAGAGCCTCGTCCCTCAGCTGAAAGGCATTCCCCACAAAACGCTGATCCGCAAGGGGGACATTTGGAGCGAGATCTGTGCAGTCATCGGAGAAAAACGGATTGATTTGGCGATCGTGGGAACGCATGGGCGCACCCGAGTGAGCAAAGTGCTGATGGGTTCTGTGGCTGAAAAGATCTTCCGCCACGCGCCCTGCCCGGTCCTTACCGTCGGGCCCAACGTTTGCGGAGAACCAGACGCGATCGTTGATCTGCACATCATCCTCTGCCCGACCGACTTTAGCTCCGAGTCTCTGGCCGCGGTTCCGTATGCGGTTTCTCTGGCCCAGGAGCATCAGGCGCGGCTCTATCTGTTGCACGTGACGGAGAGCTTCGTCGATAAGCCCACTGAAGCTTCCCTCACGGCGCGACTCGCTCAGTTGGTGCCTCCCGAGACGCAACTCTGGTGCGAGCCGAAAGCCTACGTCGATTCCGGCTCCGCCCCGGAAAAGATACTGAGTCTCTCGGAGGAGCTTCCCGCGGACCTAATCGTGCTGGGCGTGAAGCGAACGCCCAGACTCCCCGGCGGGACCCACCTCGCGATGGCCACGTCGTATAAGGTCGTGACGGAGGCGATCTGCCCGGTCCTTACCGTTCGGGGCTAGCGCGCGCCACGCTCAGCGAGAAATGATGGCAAGCGAACTCTTTTCGGGCCTGCTCACCGATCTGTACGAACTTACGATGGCAGCCGCCTACGTACAGAACCGGTTCGATGCGCGCGCCACCTTTGAGCTTTTCGTCCGTCACCTTCCGCGTCATCGCAACTATCTGGTCGCCGCCGGGCTCGAGCAGGCTCTCGAATTTCTCGAGCGCGTACGCTTCTCGCCCGAAGAAGTCTCCTACCTCCGCAATCTGCCCCTGTTTCGGCATGTCCAGCCCGGCTTTTTCGAATACCTCTCGAGATTCCGATTTACGGGCGACGTATGGGCTCTCCCCGAAGGAACGATCTTCTTTCCCGGCGAACCCGTGCTTCGCGTCACCGCCCCGATCGCCGAAGCGCAACTCATGGAGACCGGCCTGCTGGCGATCGTTCACTTCCAGACGCTCATTGCGAGCAAAGCCGCAAGGGTCACCACGGCCGCCGCCGGCCGCCCCGTCATCGAATTTGGCGCGCGCCGCGCGCACGGGATCGAAGCCTCTGTCTTCGCTGCTCGCGCCGCGTTCATCGGGGGATGCGACGGCACTTCCAACACCTATGCCGGCCACCGCTTCGGCATTCCCGCTTTCGGAACCCAGGCGCACTCGTACATCATGGCGCACGCCAATGAAGGGGAAGCCTTTTGCAGTTTCATGGACGTGTTTCCTGAAGAGGCCACGCTTCTCGTGGACACGTACGACGTCCGCGCCGCCATCGAGAAAGTGGTCGCGCTCGGGCGCAAGCCCGGCGGCGTGCGGCTCGATAGCGGAGACGTCTTGGCTGACAGCCTCTGGGCCCGCGAGCGGCTCGATCGGGCGGGCTGGACCGACGTGAAGATTTTCGCCTCGGGCGATCTGGACGAGAATCGCGTGGAAAGCTTGCTGCGCGGCGGCGGCCGTGTAGATGCGTTTGGCGTCGGCACGGCGCTTTCGACGTCGTCCGATGCGCCTTCCGTAGGCGTCATCTACAAGCTGGTCGAAATCGAGAGGGAGGGCCAAGTGCGCGGCACTGCCAAGTTCAGCGAAGAGAAGAAGACATACCCCAGCCGCAAGCAGGTTTTCCGCTTCTCCGGTGAAGATCAAATATTCTCGCGCGACGTCATCGGCCTTCACGACGAGCTTTTCCCGGAAAGCGAGCCTCTGCTCATCCCGGTGATGCGCCAGGGCACGCGGGTTGAAACAGCGGCCCAGGATCCTGCCGCCGCAATCCGATTCGCGCGGCAACGATTTCTCGCCACACGCAAGCGTCTGCCTGCCCGCATCCGATCTCTCGGCGCGGCGGATCCGCCCTTTTCCGTCTCTTACAGTGACCGCCTGGAAGAACTCTGCGAGCAGGTCCGAAAGACGTTCGTCAAGACGTCGCCGAAGTGATCCGAACTGGTGAGCTATTACTTCCCCGAAAATTTTCCGTACCGCCAGAAGCACATGATTTGGCGGCTGCAAGGGATTTGGCAGTATCTGCGCGGCGACATGGGCTGGCGGCCGACGAACCGTCAAGGCATCAACCCATTTGCATTTACGCAGTGAGCTAGCCGCATCCCAGTCCTCATCTCCTTGTCGTTTTTCGTGCCGGCTTCGCTCGAGGCAAGAAGTGATGCGCTTGGCAGAGTCGCTTACTGCTTGGGCAGCGGTGTCGCATCCGTCCGAGTCGGCAGGATCGGCAATTCAACCTTGGGTTGCTCGCCCGTGAGCGTTTCGAAGAACGCGACAATAGAGCTTTCCTCCTGGTCGGTGAGCTTCTGCCCAAGCTGGCTCGCGCCCATGACGCCCACGGCTTGCTTCAGGCTCCAAACCTGGCCCGAATGAAAGTAAGGCGCTCGCAATGCGACGTTGCGCAGCGGTCCCGCGCGGAACACATATTCGTCGCTGGCCGTTTTGGTCACCGCAAACCGTCCCTTGTCGTTCGGCGGCAGGATCTCCGCGCCGGGCTTTTCGATCACGCCAAAGGGGAAATAAGCTTCCCCGCCCACGTTGATCCCGTTGTGGCAGCTCGAGCAGCCCTTGCTCATGAAGAGTTTCAGGCCTTCTTTTTCCTGCGCGTTCAATGCATTGGCATCGCCCTCGAGAAACTGATCGAAGGGTGAACCGGGCGTGATCAGCGTTGCTTCAAAGGCCTCGATCGCCTTGGTCACGTTGTCGAAAGTCACGGGAGAAGCATCTTGCGGGAAGGCTTTTTTGAACTGCTCGACGTAGCCGGGCATGGAGTTCAATGTCTTTTCGACGAGCGCGGGCGTGGCGTTCATTTCAACGCTCGCCTGGATCGGCCCCTTGGCCTGCGCTTTCAGATCCTCGGCTCTGCCATCCCAAAACTGAGCGATGTTGAAGACAGCGTCGAAGACGGTCGGTGCGCGGCGCGGTCCTTTTTGCCAGGCGTGGCCAATCGATGTGGAGCCGGCATCCACGCCACCCGTGCTGAGGTTGTGGCACGAGTTGCAACTGATGATTTGGCTGGCCGACAAACGCGGATCAAAGAACAGCATTTTGCCAAGTTCGATCTTGTCGCGAGTGATGGCGTTGCCCTTCACGGCTGGGACGACTGACGGAATCGGTTTGAAGACTTGTTGCGCCGATTGCATCAGATCATCCGCTCGCACGGGCAGCAGCGCGAATAGGAACACAATGAGGCCAGCCGTACAGAGCATAAATCGCTTCATGGTGGTCTTCTCCTGCAAGAGGATCGCAAGCCGAGGAAATCGAATCTCAGCTCGTCCTCGTCCTAATCCGCGATAGGTTGGCCGAAACCGGGCTCGTATGGCTGTGCGATACGGCACTGTCGGACGTGACCTGCGTCACGCCCTGCCTTCGCCGACACCATCACCGATTGCCGTCTATTGTGGAGCTCGAGAGAATCGCATACCATTTGCGAGCCTACGCAAGCGTCCAAGGAGGATTCATGGCATCGCAGCCGCCTAAGCCCGTCATGCGAGATATGGTTGGCGACGTCGCGCCGAAGTTCGTTGAGCTCACCGAGAAAGTTCTTTTCGAGGATGTCTGGGCACGCCCCGGCTTGGCCGTGCGTGACCGTTGCCTGATCACTGTTGCCAGCCTCGTGGCGCTAAATCGTACCCAGCAGTTGTCTTATCATCTCGAGCGCGCGCTCGAGAACGGCGTCAGCAAAGAAGAACTCGTGGAAGCGATTACGCATCTGGCGTTCTACTCGGGGTGGCCGACCGCGTTTACAGCGATGATTCTGGCCAAGGAAGTTTTCGAGCGGCGCAAATGAATGGGCCCGCCCGGCGATTTCTCTTGCCAGCGTAAGAAGGTGACTTGTGAAGCCGGGCGAGGTCTCGGCGAGGGACGTCCTCAAATGAAGCAGCCAAGACTGCCTTCAAATCCTTGCTCCACCCTGCCATCCGGCCAAACGACGATGGGAACCATGCTGCCGTATCTGCGGGCTTCATCCAGCACGTCCTGGCTCAATTCCACGCGGCGCTCCTCGTATGCGACGCCCTCGCTTTGCCATTTTTGGAGAAGCTTTACACACGCGTCGCATCCGCGGATGGTGTACACGATGGGAACTTGTCTCTCCACTCGCTTTAATTCATCCATGATTCGGCAAGTTTAGGGCCGTCGAGAGCAGCTTTCGCATCTCTTTGATTGATTCCTTGCGCCAATCCGGGTAGCGAGGCGTAACCCTCGCGATCACGTCTCGAAGGAACGTCTGCCTTTCAGCTTCCGGCACCGTTGCGAAGGTGGCTGT
>DATLWP010000425.1:0-7197 GCA_035576265.1 Candidatus Polarisedimenticolia bacterium | reverse complement strand
CTTAGATCCGCGAAGGAGGCGAAACGGCCGATGCCGCCGACATTGTTGACCAGGATGTGGATAGCGCCGAAATGGCGGACGGTTTCGTCGACAGCTCGCTGCGCTCCTTGCGGCTTGACGACATCGGCGACCACCGCATGAACCGCAGCGTGCTCGCCGCGAAGTTCGGCGGCAACGGCGTCCAGCTCTCTCGCGCGGCGGCCGTTGATGACCACCTGGCAGCCCTCCCGACCCAGCGCCAGCGCGATGGCGCGGCCAATTCCGATGCTCGACCCGGTGACCAGCGCGACTTTGCCTTTCACCCCAAGATCCATCTTGCAGACCCTCCCTTGCCGGATTTTTTCCGCACGAACGTTAACACATTTCACAGGCCGACGAGGCCGCCGTCGCGGACGCAGCGTTCACACAGACGGACTACACACTGATATGCCGGGCTCCGGCGGCGTGCGCCGGAGCCCTGAGGGAACGAAATTGTCTGCGCGGCCTGGGCGATGTACTGCTGTCTCTTGGCCAGGCCTTGTCCGCAGCGGGCTAGGGCGCGGACGGTTTTGGCCGCCAGAAATCGGGCGCGGCGCTGACGACGTCGTCCGGCGGATTGCTAAGGGCGGGGAGAAATTGGTTTAGGGTGACGTCTTCGGTTTCGATGACCTCAGACGCGGTTTTCAGGAACTTCTGGAACGTGTCCTCTCCCATTAACTTGGGAAGGTCGGCTTCATTGTCGAATCCCGCGAGGGAGCTGCGAAACTGGCTCACGTAGTAGACGCTGCCACGCTCGCCCGCGGCGGATTGCGAAATCCAGCTTCTGATGTTGGGGTCGGCCTTCTCCTGTGCGGCTTTCACCTGTTTGGCCAGTTCCTCAAAGCGCGGGGCCTCGCCGATGCGAACCACGATCCGGATCGTGCGCACCCAGCGGGCATTGCCGACCGCGCGGGATTGCTCGGCTGCATCAGAGGGAAAGTTGCTGCTCAAATCCGGCCGGCGGCGGACCAGCAGGCCGCGGGATTTCGCCATGCAGCTGTCCAGATCCTCGAAGAGTTTGTCGACTCCTGGATGCCCCATGGCCTTCTCGACGGCGACCATGAAGGCGCTGCTTCCTTTTTCGATCGCCGCATAGCTTGGACGCACGCTGACAAACCTGATTGTGCTGCTGTCGCCATAGGTCGTACCCATGGCAACCCAGTTGTCGCCTTGGTTGTCGCGGTTGGCCGCCACGAGTTTCTTGATGAGCGCTTCGAAGGTCGCGCGCTTTTCCGGCTTCACGTGCACGACGTATTCGTCGAGATAGCCTTCCTGAGCCTGTGCCGCGACGCAGAATCCCAACAACAGAACGAAGGTAATGCACCAACGTGCTCGGCGTACCATACACGCCTCCTTTGGTGTCGAGATGGGGGAATACAGCGGGCCTGTGGGGGCGATGTTAGGCCTGGAGCGGCGGCGTGTCAATCTCACGAGCCGTACTTGCGCAGAAGTCGCAGCGGGCGCAGCGCGAAATAGAGCGGGGAAAGCGCGCGAGGCAAACGCAGGATCATCCAGTCTTCTTCCGCGGGGACAACAGCAAGGCGGATGGCGTAGCGCCATCCGGCGATCGTCCCCGGGAGCATGCGCCGCCGAAAGCGAAATCGTCCGGCGGCGACGAGCCGATGAGAAGCGAGGCTGAGGAGCCTGCTTTGAACTTCGGATGCGACGGACGCAGCCGTTCGGTCGTTGCGCACGCGCGGAAAAATCGCGTCCGGCAGCGGCGCAGCGAGAAGTTCGGCGGCAAGCGCAAGGCCGAGGTGAAGCATGCGCTCTGCATGGAGAGATGCCGCGCAGCGGAAAACCTGATCCCAATCGAGTTGGCGGTGCGACTGAACCATCTCCGCGATGTCGGCGATCCACGAAATTCTCTGCCAGAAATCTTTCGATCCGTGGATGCAGAGGATGGAGAGCCCATCTTCGGGCGCGAAAGTGCCTACTTCGTGCCCGCTGAGCGCAACGGGAACAAGCCGCTGCGCGAAGCTGTCGAGATCGGGCGTGACGGGAAAATGGCGAAGAGTGAGTTCCGTGTGGAGCTCGACCAGCAGGGTCCGACCTTCATCATGATAGTTATACTCGCCGGGCACGGGGGCCGAGGCGGCGCCGGGCGATAGAGTCCAGGGAAACTTGGGGCGAAAGCCGAGTGCGACCATGATGTCGTTCGCTTTGGGCATATCGCGGTGGCGCAGGATGATGTCCAGATCGTCGAACTCGCGGAGCGTCACGTCCCCGTAAGCCTGGGCGGCGAGGACCGGCCCCTTGTAGGGAATCGCCTGGATCCCCTCGCAACGAAACGCGTCCATGATTCTGATCAACGAGGCGACCAGCATCAGGCTGCGCGCGGCGTTGGCTCGCGCAGCCTCCTTCAACAGCTCCAGATGGGTCGGCGCGAGAAGATCCCCCGCGCAAGCAGAAAGCTGGCGGGCGAGCAGCGGCGTGACCGAGTTCTCAGCGGCTTCGGCGAGGAGACAATCCCAATCGAGCGGTCCTGCGGCCAGCTTGCGAATTTCTTCGGCGATGGCGGGCTCCGCGTTCGTTCGCGCGCAGCAGACGAGCAGGCGCTTTTCCGGGCACAGAGTCTGGCTGGGCGAAGAAGGCATCGATCTTGGGTGCAGCGGTCCGCGAATGGATTCTACGACAACCCGTGCAGGGTAAACGGAGGATTCCTGAAAATACAATTTTCCGCACACCGATCCAGCCAGGGTCATAGCGTACGGTGGTGAGATCGTCGCTGAGAAACGCGCCGACACGGGAAGGGTTACAATCTCGCTCCCGCGATGAAGGAATGCCGCTAGACGGTGGTCTCGACCGCAAGGATCTCGCGCAGCTTTGCGGCGAGCGCAGCCAACGTGAAGGGCTTCTGGAGGAGGATTGCATCGCCTTCCAAGATACCGTGGTGGATGGCAGCCTGGTCCGTGTAACCCGACATGTACACGACCTTGATCCCCGGGCGGATCGCTGTTACGCGGTCGGCCAACTCGCGCCCGCTGAGTCCGGGCATGACGACGTCGGTCAGCAGGAGGTGAATGGGCCCGGCGTGCATTCCGGCCAATTCGAGCCCTGTATGGCCGTCTTCGGCCTCCAGCACGGTGTAACCGCTCATCTCGAGATACTGGCGTGCCAGTTCGCGGACTCCGGTTTCATCTTCGACAAGGAGGACTACTTCTGATCCGCGCGGGAGCGACCGCGTATCCACGGGACGGTCGCGGACGACCGCAGGGATTTCCACCTCGGTCTTGGGGAGATAAATCTTGAAAGTGGTGCCGTGATCCAGTTCGCTGTACACCCAGATGTAGCCGCCGCTCTGCTTCACGATGCCGTAGACCGTCGCAAGGCCGAGGCCCGTGCCTTTTCCCTTTTCCTTGGTCGTAAAGAACGGCTCGAAGATATGCGCTTGCGTCTCGGCGTCCATGCCGCAGCCGTTGTCGGTCACGGCGAGCATGACGTATTTCCCGCCTGGCAGGACGGCCGGGGGATGCAAGGTGGAACCATCCAGATCGACGTTGGCGGTTTCGATGGTTAGACGTCCGCCGCGTGCCATGGCGTCGCGGGCATTCACCGCAAGATTCATGATCACCTGTTCGATCTGGCTCCGATCGGCCTTTACGAGCCAGAGATCCGGCTCGGAAAAAGTCTGAAGCTCGATGTCCTCGCCGATCAGGCGGCGAAGAATCTTTTCCATGTCGGCAACTACCCCTTGCACGTTCAGCACTTTCGGCGCCAGCATCTGCCTGCGGCTGAAGGCCAGCAACTGCTGGGTGAGCGAGGTGGCACGCTGGGCCGCCGTCTGAATCTGCTCGGCTTTCCGGCGCAGCGAGTCGTCCGCCGGAAGCTGCTCGGCCATCAGATCGGCATAGCCCTGGATCACCATGAGCAGGTTGTTGAAATCGTGGGCAATGCCGCCCGCCAAGCGCCCGACTGCCTCCATCTTCTGTGACTGGCGGAACTGCTCTTCGAGCTTCTTGCGGTCCGTGACGTCGAGAGCCATGCCGATCGCGCCCTGCACTTCTCCACCAGCCCCCCGGAGGGGTTCGACGTGACACGCGTAGGAGCCGCCCTTCCACTCGTGATGGTACGTCACGGGCTCGCCGGCGATCGCCCGGAGGTGAGCCACAATCGGCGGGTGAGTTTCGTCCGAAGTGCCAAAATATTCGGAAAGCGACACGCCAACGAGCTGATTTGGTTTCAGACCTAGCCGGGCCAGACCCGAGCCAACCCCGGAAGTGAGCCGCAGGTTATTGTCCACGGTCCACAGCACGGCGGGCAACTGCTCGATCAAGACGCGCAGACGCGCTTCGCTTTGGCGCAAGCTCTCTTCGGAGCGCTTCCGTTCGATGGCAAGGGCGATCTGGCCGCCGACGGAGGCGAGAAACTCGAGGTCACGCTCGGTATAGACGTTCTCGGTCTCATAATTCTGGACGACAAGAACTCCGATCGTTTTCGCGGGCGTCCGCAAGGGTACTCCGAGCCAGGATGGGGAAGGCGTACCGACGAGCTCGACCTCACCTCGGGCCGCAAGCTGATCGAAAAGCTCCTGGGACATCACCATTGCGCGGCCGGTGCGGAAGACATAGGCGGTGCAACTCCGTTCCATCTCTTGGGGCGGCGACACTTGATCGAACTTGTCCACGAAAAACGGGAAATGGAACATTCCGCTGGATGAATCGTACAGGGCAACAAAACAGTTCTCCGCGTCGAGCACCTGCCTGAGTGCTCCGTGAATAAGGCGCAGAAGGTCGTCGAGATTGTCGGTGACACTCACCGCGTGAATGATATCTGTGGTGACCTGGCGCTCGAGTTGAGAGCGTTTGCGCTGCGTAATGTCTTCGGCCGTGCCGTTGCGCGCGACGATCTCGCCACGCGAGTTGCGGATCTGCCGCACATTCATCGAAATCCACAGCTTGCTGCCATCCTTCCGCAACATCTGGCATTCGAAGGCCTCGACGGTGTCTCGTTCCTGAAGCCTCCGCCTGATCTCGTTCAGCTCTTCCGGATTCGCATAGAGCTGCTCGCCAATGTTTCGGATGGCGCCGATCATTTCCGAAGGCGAGGAGTAGCCCGCCATGCGCGCCAGAGCGGGATTGACCGCGACAAAGCGCCCGTCGTGGGTCGATTCGAAAATGCCCTCGACGGCGTTCTCGAACATTCTGCGATATTTTTCTTCCGCGCGGCGCTTCTCTGCTTCGATGCGGCTCTGCTTCGTAATGTCTTCATACATGGCGAAACTGCCCACCCGCTTCCCGTCGACGATGAGCGGCACCCCGATGATTCGGACCATCACGATCGACCCGTCGCGGCGTCGCCGCTGCGCTGTGGTACAGACCGTGCCATCGCACTCGACGGTCCCGACGAGCCCGATCGGCTCCTTTTCCCGGGTGGGAAGGTCCACGAGTTCTTCGAGCCGGGAACCCATAATTTCGGCGCGCGAGCAACCGAAAAGGCGCTCGAATGCGGGGTTGCACATCTGAACCCGGCGGCCTGTATCGAGCACCACAATGGCCAGCGGGTTGTTCTCCGTCAATGCTTGCAGGAAAGCAGTACGCTCAGCAGCTCGTTCTTGCGCCGCGCAGGGCAAGCTGATGTCGCGCGCCACCACAAGTGTGGCGTCGCGGCCGGCAAACAGAATTCTCTGGCTTATGACTTCGGCGTCGAAGAGATCTCCGTTTTCGCGGCGATGGCGCCAGTGTCCCTGGTATTCCACGGAGTCTGCGCCGCCCCGCACAACTTCGAGTAGACACGCCACTTCGTCGGGAGAGCAGATATCCTGGATTTGCATGCGAAGGAATCCATCGCGCGAATAGCCATAGACCTTAACTGCCGCATCGTTGACCTCGAGGAAACGGAGGGTCTGGCGATCATAGACGTACATCGGTTGCGGGTTGCGGGAAAATAAGAGTCGAAAATCGGTGTCGGCGGCGGGCAAGGTTTGGCGTCCGGGCATGGAACCCGATTGCGACTCCGACTGCGCTTTGCAGTCCGCGCCATTTCCAGAACGCGGAAGGAGACCCCATTTGCGACGATGCGTCGGAGGTTGGCTGGACATGGCCCCAGGCACGGCTCAGATTTTGGTAAACAGACCGCTTCGCTGTGGATCAACCCCAGCCTCAATCTATATAGGCGGGCGGCGCATTTCACAATGGTACATTCGTACTAACAGCAGAAGTCGGCGACCGACATCTGTTGGAAGGACCAGTCTGCGACGTGATATGAGCAAAGTAGCCGACGGGTGGCGCAGCAGGCCACAAGCAGCATTTATCTTTCACGGTGATCACGAATGGGTTTGGCGCGGGCCAACCGCTTCGGTAAGATGGTCGAGCGGCAAAAAAAGCCGGGCACAAGCACATGAGCGAGATGGAAAGACTTTCTAGGGGAACAAGCTCGGTCCGCGACAGCTTCCAGGACGATTTGGAGAACATCGTTCGCGCAGGGCACCCAGACCCGTTCCGGATTCTGGGCCCGCACTGGGTCGAGCGAGACGGCAAGCGGTGTCTCGCGATACGAGCCTTTCGCCCGGGCGCCGAGGAGGCCGGCGTTGTATGGGCTGCGAGCCAGGCCGTCTATCCGGCGCCGCAGATTCATCCTGGCGGTGTGTTCGAGGCCGTCCTCCCACCGGGAATTCCGGATATGCGCGAGGGAGAAGGGATCGCGCCGGCGTCCTATCGCCTGCGCTTCCGGTTTGCCGACGGCATGCGGACCGAGACGCACGATCCATATTCCTTCCCGCCGGTCCTCACCGATTACGACCTTTACCTTTTCGGCGAGGGCACGCATTATCGGAACTACGAACGACTGGGCGCGCACGTGCGCGAGATAGATGGCGTGCGCGGAGTTCATTTCGGCGTCTGGGCGCCGAACGCCCACCGCGCAAGCGTGGCGGGCGATTTCAACTCGTGGGATGGGCGCGTCCACGCGATGCGCAGCCGCGGGGCCACGGGCATCTGGGAAATCTTCGTGCCCGGACTCGACGAAGGGGCGCTGTACAAGTTCGAAATTCTCTCGCGCTTCAACAGCTATCTGGGATTGAAGAGCGACCCCTACGGGTTCACAGCCGAACTGCGCCCCAACAACGCATCCGTCGTTTGCAATATCGACCGTTACCGGTGGAATGATTCCGCGTGGCTCGAGGCTCGCGGAATCATTCCACCGGTAACGGTCGATATTGCAAACGACGGATGCGTTGTT
>DATLWP010000424.1:0-5370 GCA_035576265.1 Candidatus Polarisedimenticolia bacterium | reverse complement strand
TCAAAGCCAAATTCCCCTGGGCGCGGGCCGCGATCGTGGTCAGAGTGGAGGAGGCAAAACCTCAGCTTTGATGGCGATTTTTCCGTTTGTTCTCTGCTCCCCTGCCGCCGCGTCTCCGTATTTTCCGCAACAACAAGGCCTTGAATTGTGTCGCGTACCATGGCAGCGTGGAGGGCGGCACGAATCGTAAAATTGTGGGGATGAGAGAGAGAGTGAACGCCAGAACCGGCCAGCGAGCCAGAGGGTCCCTCAGAATACAGAGGCGGCCCCATTTCTAATCGACATGAAAATGCCCGTTTTTCGCGGCCAGCGCGGATCAGCGGGATGAGGGCCTTTTGCCTCCGGGATTTTGTCCGGAAGGAACGGCCCTGTGTGCCACCTAAAGGGGGAAACGTGAGGCGATCTTTTCGCACGAGTGCATGGTCATTCACCTTTTTTGCATCGATCATTCTTGCGCTGGCGGTTTTCGCCGCGGGCACGACAGTCAAGGCCGAGACGCCGCCGGGTCCGATTCGTCTTGAAGTCGACGCCTCGCGTGCGCCGCAAAAGATCCTGCATGCGCGACTGCAGATACCCGTGCATCCGGGGCCGCTGGTGTTGTACTACCCGAAATGGATTCCGGGGGAGCACATGCCGGACGGCCCAATCGCCAACGTGGCCGGGCTGAAGTTCACGGCCGGCGGAAAGACGCTGGCGTGGAACCGCGATCTCGTGGACATGTGCACGTTTCGCCTCGACGTTCCGGCGGGCGTGAATTCGCTCGAAGTGACTCTCGACTTCCTTCTTTCCGCTCCCAATTCGGGTTTTTCAGCCGGCGCTTCCGCGACGCCGTTTTTGGATGTCATCAATTGGAATCAACTGGTGCTTTATCCGAAGGGTTACACGGCCGCTGATCTCACCTACGTGCCGAGCCTTCGGCTTCCGGAGGGCTGGAAATTCGGAACGGCGTTGCCGGTGGCCAAGAAAGATGGCGACACGATTCACTTCGCGCCTGTCCAGCTCAACACACTGGTCGACTCGCCGGTGCTGGCGGGCCTTTATTTCCGCGCGATCGAGCTCACGCCCGGTCAGAAACCGTCGCACGAAATGGATATAGCGGCCGACAGCGCGGCCGCGCTCAATATGCCCGCCGACCTAGAGAGAAGCTTTCGAAAGCTGGTCGAGCAGACGGGTCCGCTTTTCGGCGGCGCGCGGCACTACCGCGATTACCATTTCCTGCTCACGCTGAGCGACGACGCCGCGCACTTTGGCCTCGAGCACCACGAATCGAGCGACGATCGCACTTACGAGCGCAGCCTGATTGACGCGAACCAGCGGATCTACTTCTCGGATCTGCTCCCCCACGAATTCGTCCATTCGTGGAACGGAAAATATCGCCGCCCTGCAGACCTCGCCACGCCCGATTATCAGACGCCAATGAAAGACGATCTGCTATGGGTCTACGAGGGCCTCACCGAATATTACGGCGAAGTGCTTACCGCGCGGGCCGGATTCTGGAGCGGGCAGCGGGCTCGCGAAGCTCTGGCGCACGTCGCCGCACAGGCGAACCACCGGCCCGGGCGCGAGTGGGCGTCGCTGCAGGACACCGCCGACGCCGCGCCGCTGCTCTACAATGCCGACCTAGACTGGTCGAATTGGCGCCGCAGCACGGACTTTTACCAGGAAGGCGAACTGCTCTGGCTCGATGTCGACACCACTTTGCGCCGCCTAACCCACGACCAGAAGTCCATGAACGATTTCTGCCGACTTTTCTACAGCGGACCCGGTGGCAAGCCCGCTTTAAATACTTACACCTTCGAGGACATCGTCGCGGCGCTGAACAGCCTCGCGCCGCATAATTGGACCGAATTCCTGCGCACGCGGCTCGATGCCATGGCGCCAGCTACACCCGTGGAATCCGTCGAGAACAGCGGGTGGAGGATCGTTTACAACGAAACGCCGAACGAGATGGAAGAGGTCATCGGCGCCGTGAAGCACCGCGTGGACCTTACGCTTTCAATGGGGTTGCTGCTGAGCGACAACGGTTTCGTGCTCGACGTGATTCACGACGGCCCGTCATACAACGCGGGCATCGGACCGGGCATGAAAATCACGGCCGTCAATGGAAAGCAGTACTCGCCCGAGGTGCTGAAGGAAGCCATCACCGCCGCCAAATCCACTTCCACTGCCATTCAGCTGATGGTCGCCAACGGCTCCCAGTATCAGACCCACTCGGTCGATTATCACGGCGGCCTCCGCTATCCGCATCTCGAGCGTGACGACAGCCGGCCCGACTACCTGAGCGAAATTTTCCATCCGATGGAGCCATGAAGGCAGGGCGCGCGACCAGCATTCGACTCGCGGTCGCCGTAACAACGATCGAGCGGAGACCTATTCACGCACGAAACCGGTGGTCAGGGACAGAATGAGGAGAACGTAACGATGCATTCCAAATTGCTTGTGCTGGCCGGCACCTTGCTCATTCTTCTCGGAATCGCGGCGCTGATCTATCCCGACGTGCCGATGCCCGCGAAGCGAAGTGAAATTCAAATCGGACCCGAGAGATTGAAACTCGAGACGCGCCGCGTCGTCACGATTCCCGCAATCCTGAGCGGAATCGCGATCGTTTGCGGCGGCGGACTGATTTTCGTCGGCGCCCGAAGATCATGACGTAGAAAGCGTGTATGAGGCCCGCACAAGGGCCGCTGGATCCCGAAACCAGAAATTTGAAAGCTTCGGTGCAGGAAATCCCTGGCGCAGGTTGCGACATATCTGAAGTCGTCGCAGCCCCAGCCGGAGCCGAAGGGCAAGAGGGCGGGACGCAGCCCGCCCCCCTTCTCTACATTCGATAGAGCCGGCGCGGACTCATCCTAGTTTCAATGCCTCCGCCCTACCCCCGAATTCCACTCGAGTCACCTTGTTCTTGTTCGAGACGATCTCCGAGTTGTCCGGTTTTTTCGCGAGTTTGACCCAGTGACACGGAACGGTTGCGAGGAGCTTGCCGTTTTGCAAGACGCGGAGCTCATCCTGCGATTCCTTGGCCTTGAGCGTGTAATGGCCGGGCTTCAATTGCGTCTTTCCGATCGTGACCGTCTGCATCGTGTCGTAAGGAGTAGAGTCGGTCCGAGACGAGCTTCTTCCCGCCCAAACCGGCATTGCCATGGCAAGAACGGCCAGAACTCCCAGATACTGTTTCCAATGAACTCGCATATCCCTGCTGCCTCCTTTAAACGGTATAGAACCCCGCTAGAATCTCGGGGTGAACAACACGATTCCAGCGAGCGAGTGTTGCGCGTGTTGGAGCAAGCTCCCGCGCGCCACTTCCTTTGCTTGGATGCGAAAGAACGGCGTGATGTTGGCGAAAAAATCGCCGCGAAAGTAAATTTTTGCGGCCAAAGCGGGTCGCGCGGCGCGATTTGGACCCATGTGGACTCCTCGCATCCGGATGCGGGCCACGTACGTAAGGATCACGCTTGACGTGGACGGCGGGCTCGTGACATCGTGGGCGACTCTAATTCCCTCGGAGGGCTCCGATGCAGCCATCGAGGCGACCCTGTCTCTATGCATCGCTCGCGCTGCTGGCGGCTGCTCTGCTCGCCGTGCGAACGCATGCTGAAACTTTGACCATCACCAGCACGCCTGCGGGCGCGAAGGTCGAAATTGACGGCCGACGCGCCGGCACGACGCCGTATACAACCGAATATCCCGGCGGATACTTTCACAAGACCCACACGGTATTTGGAGCGCGCCTCGACCATTCGCTGACCGTCCGAATTTCAAAGGATGGCTACCTTGCAACGCGAGTCACGATTACGCAGGGACCCTTCGAGTGGGTCGCGGTCAACGGGCGACACCACGGGCAATACTTTCTGCTGAAATCGCACCACTTCGATATCAAGCTGGAGCCCATCTCCTACGGTTCCGGCGGCCCCGTAGAAACGACCGACGGACAAGGTCCCATGCAACCTCCTTCTGCTGCAACGCTTCGAGAGGAGAGAGACGAAACGCGAGCGGACACGGGAAGCGTCGAAATAGCGTCCGATCCGGCCGGCGCGGAAATTTATGTGGACGGCAAATTCGTCGGGCAGACTCCCTCGACGATTCAGCTGCATACTGGCGCGCATCGCATCCAAGTGAAATCTCGAGGCAGGCTGAGCTGGACGAGAGAGCTCGAAGTGTTGGAGAACAGCCGGCTCACGCTGCACCCGATTCTCGAACCCTTGCCATAGAACCGAGTCGCAGCAAATTCGACAGGCGATTTGCGGAGTGACTTCCGGGCGTTGGACTGCCGGGCGAGGTCGTGCGGGTCGCCGTCCTCCTGCGGCAAAGCTATAAACAACGCACAGCCGCCGGAATCGAAGTTGACATCTCACCGAGCAACTCTTGTAATGAATTGATTCAATCTATGAGCAAGCCGACACCAGTTCGCTCGTGACCAACTCAGAGAAGCACAAGCCGCCACACGGCGCATCGCGGCGTCACGCCTTTCTGGTTGCAGCGGGAATTTTTTTAAGCCGCATCGCGGGACTCATACGCGAGCGTGTGTTCGCGCACTACTTCGGCAATTCCGACGCGGCGGACGCCTTCAAGGCCGCCTTCGGCATCCCCAACTTCCTGCAAAATCTCTTCGGGGAGGGCGTGCTTTCGGCTTCGTTCATTCCCGTTTACGCCCGCCTGCTGGCCGGGAAAAACGAGGAAGAGGCGCGGCGGACGGCGGGAGCCGTGGCGGGACTGCTCGCGCTGGCCACGTCCATCATGGTGCTGATCGGTGTGCTGGCGACGCCCTATTTAATCAATGCGATTGCACCAGGTTTCTCCGGGGCGAAACGCGAGCTGACGATCCGGTTGGTGCGCATTCTCTTTCCCGGCGCAGGCCTGTTGGTTTTTTCGGCCTGGTGCCTGGGAGTGCTCAACAGCCACCGAAAGTTCTTCCTCTCCTATGCGGCGCCCGTGCTTTGGAACATCGCCATGATCGGCACGATGCTGGGATGGGGCGGGCGATATTCGCAGTACCCACTGGCGCAAATTCTGGCGTGGGGATCGGTAGCCGGCAGCGGGCTGCAGGTCCTGATCCAGCTACCGGTCGTGCTGCGATTGCTACATGGCCTGCGCGTTTCGTTGCAGCACAGGTCCGAGCATGTGCAGACCGTAGTCCGCAATTTCTTTCCGGTTTTCATCGGCAGAGGCGTTGTGCAGGTCAGCGCATATGTCGACAGGTTGCTCGCGTCGCTGCTACCGACGGGCGCCGTGGCAGCTCTCGGTTACGCACAAATTCTGTTTACGCTGCCGGTGAGCCTATTCGGCATGTCGGTGTCGGCGGCGGAGCTGCCGCACATGTCGGGCACCATCGGCAGCGCCGAGGAGGTGGCACCGCTGCTGCGGGAGCGTCTG
>DATLWP010000423.1:0-8317 GCA_035576265.1 Candidatus Polarisedimenticolia bacterium | reverse complement strand
AACCAGGGCTGAGCGTTGTACGACGAAGCCGCCCAGCGCGCCGCTTCGAACAGGCTGTGCAGCTTATCCGGCTCGACTGCGCGAGAGTCGAATGCGCGCGGGCTCCAGCGGTGGCTCAGGATTTCGTGAATGGGGACGGCGGTGGGAGCGGGCTTTTGCCGGGCGGACATGGTTCCTCCTCGAATGATTGAAAGCAAATGCCGGGAATCAGATGCGCACGGCGGGGCAACGGATTCTCTGAAATCCGCCGCCCCGCTCGCATTTACGCTTTAGGCGCGCGCGCCGCATCGACGGAGTAGCTGCCGGCTCCGTGGACCGCGAGGATCAGCAGGCCGCCCATGATCGCCAAATTCTTTTCGCAATTCATGATGTTGCCCATTCGATCCATTCCGTGGAGGGCGGGCAAGAAGTGGAAGAAGAACGTGGTCGGTATCAGATACAAGAACACGACCCATGCGGTGAATTTCGTCCAGAAGCCCACCAAGATGGCGATGCCGCCAAGAAGCTCGATGGCGATTGCAATCGCAAGAGCGAGAGTCGGAAAGGGCAAGTGTGCGCTGGCGACATACCCCTTCATCATCGAAAACGCGGGGATTTTCTGAACGCCGGCCACGATGAAAATAAAGCTGATCAGAATCCTGCCGAGCAACGGCACGATGCTGCCCGAGGAATTGGACATTCGTGTTCTCCTTTCGATGGAAGACCCAGATTTGACGACAAAGTGGTAGAACCCTATCACAGGAGCGCCCTTCGAAGAAAGCGAAGAAGGGCGGACGGGCCCGTCGATGCGACGGCTGATGGTCAAAACGCCAAAAGTCGCGTGCCGCGCTGAAGACCGCGGCGCTACATTCAAACCTTCGGCGCGACGGCCGCGGGCGTTGCGTGTTACGCCAGGTCGAATAGCAGAATTTCGGCTGGTTCCTGCGCGCGCACGTGGATCTCGGTTTCGTTTGAAACGGCTGCGCCGTCGCCGGCCTTCAACTCCGTGCCGTTCAACTGCACGGCGCCGCGCGCAATCTGCACCCAGGCGTGACGGCCCTCCCGGAGAGAGTGATTCGCTTCGGCGTTCTTATCGAGGCGCGCAATATAGAGATTGGCGTCCTGATGAATCGTCACCGGGGCTTGCGGTCCCGCGACCAGGCAAAACTTGCCGCGCAGTTCCGCATCCGAAAAGGCCAATTGCTCGTAACCCGGGTCGAGGCCTTTTCGCTCCGGCAGAATCCAGATTTGCAGCAGGTGAACCGGAACGCTCGGAGAAGGGTTGAACTCGCTGTGCACCACGCCGCGGCCGGCGGTCATGTGCTGGAGTTCGCCGGGACGGATCACGCCGCTGCCGCCGGTGCTATCGCGATGCTCGAGCGCACCATCGAGAATCCAAGTGAGGATTTCCATGTCGCGGTGGGCATGCATGGGGAAGCCCTGGGAGGGCGCGATGACGTCCTCGTTGATGACGCGCAGCGCGCGGAAATGCATATGCCGCGAGTCGTGATACTGGTCGAACGAAAATGTGAAATGCGAGTCGAGCCACGCGAGCTTGCCGTGGCCGCGCTCTTCGGCGGGCCGGGTCTGCAGCATGGGTGCGCTCCTTGTTTACGACCGGTTGGATGCAGGCAAGCCGCCAAAGATTCGCAGGCCGACTCAGGGCTTCTGCGTCGGGCGGAGAAGGACTTCACTGATAAAGCTTTGCGGCGCCTGCGTGAGGATCATGGCCACGGCGTGGGCCACGTCCTCGGGCTGAAGCATCTTGCGCGGGTCCTTCCACGCGTGGGGAGAGAAATCGGTGGCGACCGAGCCGGGACATACCGCGCTGACGCGAATCCCGTACTGGCGGAGATCTTCGGCCATACATTCGGTAAGCCCCAGCAAGCCCCACTTGGAGGCGCAGTAGATGGCGCCGCCCGCAAAGGCGTTTTTCCCGGCGAGCGAAGCGATGTTGATAATATGGCCGGAGCGGCGGGCGATCATTCCCGGCGCGACCGCCTTGCCGAGCAGGAACACGGCCTTCAAATTGGTGTCCAATACGGCATCCCAATGCGCCTCCGACGCGTCCTGCACGGGGCCGAAATATCCGACCCCGGCGTTGTTGACGAGGATATCGACGGGGCCAAGCGACTGTTCGGTTTTTTGCACGAGCGCCGCAATGTCGTCCGGGCAAGTAAGGTCCGCGGGCACAGTGAGGACGGGCAACCCCGCATGCCGGAACTCGGTTTCCACGTTTTCGAGCCTTCCTTTGTCACGGGCGCACAAGCTAAGCCGGGCGCCCATGGCGGCCAGGCTCCGCGCGATGGCCAAGCCGATGCCCCGGCTTGCGCCAGTGATCAGTGCGACTTTTCGTTCGAGAGGTCTATCCGAGGCCATGGCGCGAAACCCGTCAGGCGACTGGGCACCAACATGCACCATCCTATCATGCAGGCGCGGTCGTCAAGCGGGCCACCGCGGAACGCGAAACGGGGAAGGTCTTAATGCATTTGGACTTGCACGGTTAGAGGGCTTTCCCTATAATTTCGGTCGGTTTGTCCGGGTGTCCCACAGGCAGTTGGTCCCGAATCTGACCGGCACCAGAAAAGCGCTCGTCCAGGAGCAAGGGGAATGATCATGCGAAAATACGTCAACGGAACGGCAATAATCTTGGCCCTCTTTGTCCTGGTGGCACTGAATGCAGGGCCAGCGGCCGCCCAGGCCGCGCAACAGACCAAGCAGCCTTCCTACACAATGCCGGAGTACAACGCGTTCCAGAACTGCCACACGGAGAAGGATCCGCAGATAAAGGTGAAATGTCTGGACGGCTTTGTCGCTCAGTATCCCAACTCCACGCTGATGGAATACGTGGATCAGCTCTATTACCAGGCCTATTACCAGCTGAAGAATTACGCTAAGACAATCGAATACGCGGACAAGTTGGTGGCCCTGGGAGACAAGGCGAATCTGGGGTTGCGCGTTCAGGCGGTCCAAGCTCGCATCCAGATCTTCCCGTTTGCATTCAAGCCGGACGCGGCCGACGCACAAACCCAGCTCACAAAGGAACGGGACGCGGCCCAACTGGCCATCAAGCTGCTCGACGAGTATAAGAGCAGTGCGGATTCAAAGCTGACGGACGAGCAGTACAAGGCCGGGCTGGCGCTGTTCTACGCTGCCGGAGGCTTCGCCAATTTCCAATTGAAGGACAATTCCGCGGCAGTGGAGTCCTTCAAAGCCGCGCTGAAGAATAATCCGAACGACGCGGTATCCGAGTATCGCCTAGGGCTGGCCTATCTCGCGCTGACGCCTCCGCAATCGCTTGACGGTTTCTGGGCGCTGGCGCGGTCCGTTTCGCTGCAGATTCCCGACGCGGCCAAGGTAAAGGATTACCTCCGCGGCAGAATCCTCGCCTACGAGCAACCCGTCTGCGACAGCCTTGTTGATGCGCAGTTGAATGAACTGCTTCAGCTGGCCGCGGGAGCGCAGGAGCGTCCCGCGAGCTATTCCATCCCGAGCGCCACCGATCTGCAGCAAATCGCCCAAGCAAGCACGATCGTGACACTCCTGAACGACCTGCAAGGCGGGGGCGACAAGGCGCGCAAGACGTGGCTCGCGCTGTGCGGCGCCGAATTTCCCGAGGTCGTCGGCAAGATCATCGACGTGAACACAGCCGACAATGCGGTGACTTTCCACATCTTCACGAGCGGCGACGAAAAGGAAATGCAGAATGCGACGACCGCGAACATGGAAGTGAAGGTTCCGGGACAACCGGATGCGGCCCGTCTCGCCAAGAACGATCCCATTCGGTTTTCCGGCACGGTGGTCAGCTACGATGCGCAGCCTTTCCTGCTCCACTGGGACAAGGCGAAAGTCGATCCGAGCATCATTCCGGCCAAGTCGGGCAAAAGCGCGCGGAGGCCCGGTCAGTAGTCAACAAACACAGCTCTAGTCGGAGCAGAGATGGCCGGTCCGGCAACGGGCCGGCCGTTTTTTTTGCCGGTCGCCGAGGCCGACCTCATGTGGAGGGGCCGCGTGGCAAAAAATCTCCTCAGGGAGGTTACTGCGCGGCGGACCCAAGTCATGCTGCGGGGCAGGCGATACCGGTCTTTTTCAGCGGAACGTGACGGCGCTGGTGCGAGCGTCAGCGGCGTCGCGCGACGTGGTCGAGTTTGTACTGGCCCACTTTGCGGCTGAGGGTGTTGCGGTGGATGCCGAGGACCTTGGCGGCGCGGCACTGATTGCCATTCGAGCGTTCCAGCACGCGCTTGATGAATTTCTTCTCGAATTCCGTCACTGCTTCTTCGAGCAGGATGCCGCGTTCGACCATCATGGCGACCAGCGATTCCAGTTGCTCTTTCACGTGTGCACGCTCCGCAGTGACGCTCGGAAGAACAGATTTCCCCTTGGGCTCAGTCGAGTGCGTGACCAGTGATGCGCTGATACGCTTCCCGATACTTCTCGCGCGTGGCGGCTACGACATCCGGCGGGAGCGCCGGAGCCGGGGGCTGCTTATTCCAGCCGATCCGCTCGAGATAATCTCGGACGTACTGCTTGTCGAAAGACGGTTGTGACCTGCCGGGTGAATACTGGCCCGCCGGCCAGAAGCGCGAGGAGTCCGGCGTGAGCGCTTCGTCAATCCAGATGAGCTCGTCGCCAACGAGCCCGAATTCAAACTTCGTGTCCGCTATGATGATGCCGTGCGAGGCGGCGTGCTCTGCGGCGCGCCGATAGAGCGCAAGGCTCAGCCCGCGGAGCCGCTCGGAGAGCGGCCGGCCAATGCGGGCGACCATTTCTTCAAACGAAATATTCTCGTCATGGCCCGAAGTGGCCTTGGTCGCAGGAGTGAAGATCGGCTCGGGCAAGCGGTCGGATTCGCGCAGGCCAGCCGGCAGGGGAACGCGGCAAATGCCGCCCGTTTGTTGATAATCCTTCCATCCGGACCCGGAAATATACCCTCGCACGACACATTCGATGGGAATCGGGTTGGTTCGGCGAACAATCATCGAACGGCCTTCCAGCACAGCGGCGTAGGGCGCCAGTTCGCCCGAAAAATCCCGTGCCGAAATGACGTGGTGCGGCACGATATCGGCCAGCTTCTCAAACCAAAAGAGAGAAATCTGCGTGAGGACTCGTCCTTTATCCGGGATGGGCGTAGGAAGAACAACGTCGAAAGCCGACAGGCGGTCCGTCGCGACGATCAGCAGGCGGTCTCCCAGATCATAGATATCGCGAACCTTGCCGCGCCCGCGGAGCTTGAGGCCGGAGAAATTCGTTTCCGCAATGGCGGCGTTTACTTGTGGAGAAGCCACTGGACTGTTTTCCTCGGTTCTGAGAGGGGGGTATTCTAGCGCAGCGAATCGTGTTGTCAACCGCTAAGAGGCCGATAGGATCGATCGAGTTTTTGTATACCGGAATGTGACGAAACAGACGAAGGCGCTCGAGGACCCCCCGCGTGGCAAGCGCGATTGCGGGACTCGATGCGCAAAATCCCCCGCTGGTATGGGCTCTAAAGCGTTGAGGCAGCGTTCGCGCAGAAGGACGGCCTAAGATTCTTCTTCGAAGCTGCCCATTTGCATGGTGAGATAGCGCTCGTAACCCAGCTCTTTGATCTGATGCAACTGGGACTCGAGCCAGTCCACGTGGCTTTCCTCATCTTTCAGAAGCGCCACGAAAAGGTCGCGCGTGCCGTTGTCCCGTTCCTCCGTGGCGATGCGAACCGCGTCATTGTATTGGCTGACGGCGGAGAGTTCGAGCTTCAGGTCGCTCTCAAACACTTGGCGCACCGACGGACCGACGGTCAGCTTCAACGGTTCCATCGAAGGGGAGCCGTCGAGGAACAAGATCCGCTCGATCAGCTTCTCGGCATGCTTCATTTCGTCGATGGATTGTTTCTTGATGTACTCCGAGAGCTTGTGGTAGCCCCAGTTTTCGCACATCTCCGCGTGGAGGAAGTACTGGTTGATCGCAGTGAGCTCCTCCCGCAGGGCCTTGTTCAATTCGGCGAGGACTTTCGAGTTTCCCTTCATAAGGGAAAAGTATGCCAGAACGGTTGCGGAGACGCAAAGTTGAAGTTTGCCTACCGCCCCAAGACAAGAAGGCCGAACGATCCAGGTGGTCCTAGGCAGCGTTACTGGCGGCGCTCGCAGCTTTCTCCTGAACGGCGGCGTCGGCCTCTTCCCATTTGACGGAGACGAGCTTCGAAACGCCGGGTTCCTGCATCGTCACGCCGTAAAGCACGGAGCCCATTTCCATGGTCTTGCGGTTGTGCGTGACGACGATGAACTGCGTGTGTCCGCACATGTCCGCCAGCATCTTGTTGAAGCGTCCGACGTTCGCTTCGTCGAGCGGCGCATCCACCTCGTCGAGGATGCAGAACGGGCTGGGCTGATACTTGAAGACGGCGATGAGCAGCGCCAGCGCCGTAAGAGCCTTCTCGCCGCCGGAGAGCAAAAGAATATTCTGCAGACGCTTGCCCGGAGGCTGCGCAACGATATCGATGCCGGCGTCGCCGGAACTATCGGGCTCGCTCAATCGCATTTCGCCGTGGCCGCCGCCAAACAGCGTCTGGAATGCGATGGCGAAATGCGCGTTGATGAATCGGAAGGCTTCCTCGAATTTCTGCCGCGAGACCTGATCGAGCTCATGGATGGTGAGTTGCGTATTCTCGATCGATTGCACGAGGTCGTCGCGCTCCCGCCGGAGGAAACTCTCGCGCTGCTCGCATTCCTGGAATTCCTGGAGCGCCATCATGTTCACAGGGCCCATCGCTTCGATGCGAGCCTTCATCTCGTTGTAGTTCGTTTCGGCAGCCACAAGATCTTCGCCGACCAGCAACTGCGGTTCCTGGGCCATCAATTCCTCGGGCTGGGCGTTGAGTTCCGCCACGCAGGACTGGCGCAGATAGTCGCGGTCGGCATCGTTGCGCGCCTTTTCAATCTGCCGCTGGCTGCGCTCGGCTCGTAGCTCGTCGAGCGACTGGCGGCGGCCGCGCAGAGCTTCCTCGATCTGGCCGGCGCGCGATCGCGCTTCGTCCCATTCCTTTTCGAGCGCTGCTTTGCGTTCGTCGAGGCGCGTCTTATCCACGCGCAAGTCCTCGGCTTGCCGCATGAGCTGTTCGCACGAGGACTCGAGACCGGCCTTTTCTCCGGAGAGGGTCTCATGCTGCTGGTGAAGAGCATTCACGCGGTCGCTGGCCTGAGCGATTTCGTCTGCGAGGCGCCGTTCAATGGCTTCGGCGCTCGCCAAGCGCTCGGCCATCGCGGCCAGCTCTTCGCGCCGGACCACGACCTGCTCCTGCAGCGCCTGAAAATCGCGACGCAGGCTGGCGAGCCTTTCCGTCGCCTCCGCCGTTTCCGTTTCGGCGGCGGCGCGGGAACGAATCGCCCCCGCGTGCTCCTGGCGGGCCCGATCGGCACGCTCGCGCGCCGCTTCGGCAGCAGTTCGGAGGCGGGCGATTTCCCCGCGTTCCGCGGCAAGCTGCTGCTCGACGCGCAGAAGTTCGCCGCGCGCCTGGTCCCGCTGATGAGCGGCGGCAACGAGGGATTTCTCGGCCTCCACGTGCTGCGACGAAACCGACGAGAGTCGCATTTCGGCTGCAGCGATTTCTTGCGCGATACGAGCCAGCTCCGCCTGGCGTTCCCGGGCAATCGCCTCGAGCCGCACGGCTTCCGTTTCGTGCTGGCGCAGCTCCCGCTTCAGCGCGAGCGGCCCGGCCTCGCCCTTGCGCCCGCCCGAGACTGTCCTGCCGTGATAGCAAGTTCCGTCCGGCGTCAGAAAGTAGCTGTGCGGATTCTCACGCGCGAGCTGCTCGGCAACGGCGGGCGCCTCCACCACGTAGGCCGCACGGAGCTTGGTCAGGAAATGCTTCGTGCCCGGGCCAAGCGGGTCGCGAAATTCGACCAGCCGGTCCAGGCGCGCGCGCGCGCCTGCGGGCATGGGGAGCTCCGAGTCGGTTTGGCTCATATCCATGTTCAAATTGCGGATCGAATCAACGAAGAAGGTGGCGCGGCCGCCCATTTCGTCGCGGAGCAGAGCGACGCCGGCGCGCGCGTGATCGAATGTTTCGACGACGACGTATTCGAGTTCTTCGCGAAGGAACTGCTCGACGGCTCCTTCGTATTCCTCAAGAACTTCCGTGTAGTCGGCGAGCAGGCCCACCGCACGGAAATCGCCGGTTGAGGCACCGGCATCGCCCTTGTGAACGGCTGCACCGGCTCCGGCGCCCCCGCCGAAGCTGAAAAGTTTCTGCACGGCATCGGCGGTATACGCACGCTCGCTCAGAATCTGTTCGAGAGAAGCGCAACGGGCCCTCGCGGCGGAGAGTTGCTGCCGGACGGGTTCGAGCTGTTCAGCGGTCTCC
>DATLWP010000422.1:0-1763 GCA_035576265.1 Candidatus Polarisedimenticolia bacterium | reverse complement strand
TGATCGGCCGCCGTCAAGACGCGGACGGTGGCTTCCTGCACCAGGTCGTCGGCACGTTCGTAGTCCTTGGCGAGGAAACGAGCGAAAGCATTCATGTCGGGCAGGCATGCCAGGAGTTCGGCCTGGATGTCGAACTTCAAGACCTTTTCCTCAACGCGCTCGGACTCAAGATCCCTGCCGTGCCGTGGGCGACAAGGGTACCACGGTGTCTCGCCCGGTCTCGGTGTCTTGGCATCGCTTGCGGAAGCGATCGATCATATCGCTCAGCTCGCTCGGCAGGGGTTCACTACAAACCTCTTGGTAGAGCTGGCGCAAATGAAGCTGCAGCCAGCGCTCGATGGCCGCATTTGTACCACGCGTCGGCGGCTCACCGCTAGATAGAGACGGGTCCCCGGACTGCGGCGTATCCGCACCGGTGGGAGTCTCTGGCAATTTATGCCGTCCAGCCATCTGCACTACCGTTCTTTCTCCGGTTTGCCGATCCCCGCAGCAAACCTTGGTAAACCCCGATCCCGAGCGCCGAGCGCGCACCCAAGAGCCCGCGGCTCCTTTCGGCCGTGATCGCGCCGCCTTGGGGCTCCGATGCTCTTGCCCGGCAGTCCTGCCCTTGGTCGTTTCCACTCGACACCCGATTTCGCATGCCTATATGGCCTGATTTAGGAACTGATTCGGCCGAATTTTGTTCCCATTTCGGTGGCAAAACGTTTTAGTGATCCTCCAGCGCGCTTCGGGGCCTAGTGACATGTCGGACTTGTCGAGAGAAATCATTCGCCACATTCCCTTTCTGAGGCGCTATGCCCGCGCGCTGACGGGAACCCAGGAGCAAGGCGATCACTACGTAAAGGCAAGTCTCGGCTCGCTGCTTGCCGATCCAGCTCGGCTCGAGACAGATATTCCTTTGCGATTGCAGCTATTTAAGCTGTTTCACGACACGTTCGGCGCCAACGCTGATACACTCCGGGACGGGCGCGACGCCGACCCGAGCCTGACGCCGCTGCCGATGCAGAAGCATCTCAAGCAGCTTCCGTCGCGCGAACGCCAGGTATTGCTGCTCAGTACGATCGAAGGCTTTTCCGCGCACGACGTCGGCTTCATTCTCGGCATTTCGGAGCCGGAGGCCTCGCGGCTCCTGGAACGGGCCAAGACGGAGCTGATGCAGCAGTCGCGCACCGCCGTGCTGGTGATCGAGGATGAGCCGGTCATCGCCTTCGATATCGCGGGGATCGTCACCGAGATGGGCCACCGGGTGATCGGAACCGCGGCGACCAAATCCGAGGCGGTGGCTGCCGCGCGGGTCAAGCGGCCCGGTCTGATCCTGGCCGATATTCAGCTCGATGACGGCAGCACCGGGATCGATGCGGTCAGGGAGATCCTCGATGTCTTCGATGTGCCGGTGATCTTCGTGACAGCGTTCCCGGAACGACTGCTCACCGGCGAGAAAACCGAGCCGGCCTTTCTGGTGGCCAAGCCGTTCGAACCGGATGTCCTGAAGATCACGATCGCGCAGGCGCTCTATACGCGACGGGCGAACGAGGATGGCAACGACCGGAACGCGAGCGCGGGGCTGGCCTGAGCGCGCGGCGCCGGGCGGCTGGGCCGTCATCGGCGCCCGACGGGGGACATGCCCCGGATGAAGGGGCGCCATCGCAACGGCGGGATGAAGGCATGTTCGTAAGATTGCCGGCGGTCATCTTGAACCCCTTCGACTCCCTCAGGCGGCGCCTCGCCGTTCTGTTTGCCGTGGTCCTCCTGCCACCGACCAT
>DATLWP010000421.1:0-11590 GCA_035576265.1 Candidatus Polarisedimenticolia bacterium | reverse complement strand
TCCCAACCGTCTCGAGGGCGAACAGATTCCTCACGGCGCGCGCGTGATTGCCATCGCCGACGCCTACGACACGATCACCACCGCGCGCAGTTACAAGAAGGCGCGAACTCCGGAAGATGCATTCGCGGAGCTCGAGCGCTGCGCCGCAAATCAATTTGACCCGGAACTGCTCCGCATTTTCATCGAAACAATGCGCCACGCGCCTCGCCCCATTATCGATAACGGCGTAGGCCTGGCCCACGCAGCAGAGAGCACGAAATGCTAACCGAATTTGGAGCGAGCGGACGACTCGCTCGCTGCGCGGACACAAAAAAAGCTGCGGCCTGATCGGCCGCAGCCCTCGGACATTCAGTCAGCGAGACCTTTGCGTACGGTCTGCAGTCCGCACACCTCTCAAATTACGCCCTCTTTTTCGATCGCCTCTTTGCCGTTGCTTTCTTGCCCTTTTTCTTAGCGGGTTTTGCCTTCTTGGCCATCGTTCATCTCCGTAGCGAAATTTGCCCGGGAGGGCATCGGTCTCCCTTATACGTAAACCGAGTGACAAAGTCCATCGATTACTGCGCCTTTTTCTGCGGAGCGTTTCCCGCCGTGGACTCCAACGCATCGCCGATCAGGCAGACTGCTTTCCACTCATCCATGAACACCGCTCCCAGTTTGCGGTAGAAATCGATCGCCGCAGTGTTCCAGTCAAGCACCTCCCAGCGCATGCAGAAGTATCCTTCTTGCCGGGCGATGCGAGCCACATGCGCGAGCAGCCCTTTGCCCACGCCGTGCTCGCGGAACTGCGGACGCACGAAGATGTCGTCGAGAAACAATCCCGCGCGCCCCTGAAAAGAGGAATAGAATTCGAAGAACAGCGCGTAGCCGGCCGCTTGCCCGTTCCACTCCGCAATCACCGCGCGGAATTTCGGCGCCGCACCGAAACCGTCGCGAGCGATGTTCTCTTCGAGCACGCTCGTTTCGTGGCTCAGGTGCTCGAACTCGGCGAGTTCGCGGACCATCGCCGTCAGCAGCCGCGCGTCGTCGATTGTGGCAGGGCGAATCGATAGCATCGGTACCGTCCTGGATGAAATAACTTTGATTTGTTTCGCAAACTGCTTAGTGCGTCATCGCGTAGAGGATGTAATTGATCCCGATGCGGTAGGCTTCGGAAGCTGGTTTCTCGGGATACTGAGGGCTATCGGCCCACTCCCACGCATCTCCCACGTCCGAGTTGTGGCAGATCGCAATCACAATGCGCCCCTTGTCGTCGCGCACCGCGCTCCAGCGCGCCTTCCCCATATCCTGCGTGATCCGCCAGCGCCTCCCCCAGATGTGCCGCGTTCCCGGCACTTGAATGCGGTCGTTCAAGTCGTAGACGACGTGAAAGATTTCGTCGCTGTCGGCCAAATCTTCGATCGCGTGGCCCGGCAGGATCATATGCAGCCCGGCCGCCAGGTTTTCCCACTCGTCGTCGCCCCACGAATCGTCCGTCATGATAAACCCGCCGCGCAGCACATATTCCCGCAGCCGCTTGGCCTGCGACTCGGTCATCCGCCACGCGCCCGGATCCTCGATGTAAATCCACGGGTAGTTGAAAATTTCCTCGCTGTTCGCGTCCACCACGTGCTCCGTCGAACGCGCCTGGACGCGCGTCAGCCGCGTGACGCCCGGAATGAACTGCCGTTCCGACTTCGGATAGTCGGCGGCCCAGCGCTGGAAGCGGTAAAATCCAAAATCCTCTCCGAGGTCATAGCGGAACCGCGCAAACGTCCATTCCGCTTTCTCTTTTGGATTCTCCGGCGCGAAAGCCCGTCCGTCCATCACGATGATTCCGCCCTCCGAATAGCGCTGAAACTGCGCCGCCAGCAAGACTCCCGCCGCCACGCCACACGCGAGCACCGCCGCAATGGCGCCCGCCGCGCGCCGCCACGCCTTGCCTCGGCCCCGTAGTCGGTTTCGTCCGAAGCTCATCCTCGGCCTCGTCCGTCCACGACGATACCATATTGGGAGCGCCTCGTGCCCTCCCAGCTCTTCGAGAGGGATGCAATTGTATGGTTTCCCAACCCGGTTTGCATCCCGTGGCACCCTCCTTTTCGAAGCGCGTCCTAACTCGGGCAGGAGATCACTGTTCCCTGCGGCAAGCCCTTGGATGCAGCTTCGAGATCGACGGCGCTCAGCTCCTCTGGTAGCGTAATACTCGGGCACCATCCGATCGCTTGATGTGAGCGCGCACGGTTCCCGAGTTCAATGTCGTCGCACGAGCAAAATGTGGGATTCCCGGCGGAATTTCTTCGTTTGAGGCTCGGATCTTTCAGCGTGCCGCGGCGCCATGGGAGCGCCGACTAGGGGACCAATGAACTTTCCCAGACACGAAGAAGCAGCTCCTTGAGCTCGGTGAAACGCTTGGGTCCGAGCTCGGAGCTCCATTCGCGCTCGATGGCGCGAAGAATCTCGTGGATCTTCGCATAAGCAGCGTGTCCGCGCTTCGTGAAGCGGACAACGCGCGCGCGCCCTTCATCCGGCAGGTTGGACCGGACGATATATCCAAGCGTTTCGAGGCTCCGAAGAAGCTGGTTCATGGCCTGCTTGCTAATCCCGGCGCGCTCGGCGAGCATCCCGGGGCGGACCCCATCCGGCCCCGGAAACTGCAGCACGGCCATGTGGGGCACACGAAGTTCCTTGAAGCCGGCCGCGTTCAGCTCTTTGATGATGCGGCGTTGGATCGCCTGAGCCGGGACGCGCAGCAACGCCCCGATGAGCATATCTTTCGGCTTGATGGAGCTCGTCATTTTTGGCTTGACTTCCTGAGTAAATGGAGTTTACATTGTGCCATAGTCAACGGAGTTTACCACAAGGAGAGAGACGCATGGCACAGCAAACCGCCGGGCTCCGCGTCAATCCTGCCGATGAGGCGATCCGGCTGGGACCGCTCACGGTCCGCTTCCTGGTCACCGGAGAGAATTCGAGCGGCACGCTCGCGGCATTCGAGGTCGTTGTTCCGGCCGCACAGCGCTTGGCGGCTCCTGCCCATAGCCACGACCATTACGAAGAGACCATCTACGGGATCGAAGGTGTGTTGACCTGGACCGTGGATGGGAAACCGATCCATGTTGGTCCAGGACAAGCACTCTGCATTCCGCGCGGCGCCGTCCACCGGTTCGACAACGATGCCCCGCAGGACGCGAAAGCACTCTGCGTGATCACGCCTGCCGCGATCGGCCCGCAATACTTCCGCGAAGCTGCCGAGGTGATCAACGCGGCGGCCGGCGGTCCGCCGGATCGAGCCAAGTTGGCGGAAATCATGCGCCGCCATGGGCTGACGCCGGCTCCGCCTCCGTCTCGCGCTTAGCACCTGAAGATGCGGCAGAGCAGAATGAGCGTATCCGACGTCTTGTAGACGGAAAGGACCTTAAACCGATGAGTGAAGCCAACACGAGTGGGGCCGCAACGGCTGGTTTCGCCGCACCCAGTTTTCATCCGATTCTGACGGATGCCGGCAGCGGGCATACCTTCACGATGCTCGGGGCCACCATGCGTTTGATCGCCACGGCCGCCGGCACGGGAGGCCGATTTACAGTGTTCGAGCAGGTTACTCCAGTCGGTTGGGGCCCGCCGCGTCACGTCCATTCACGTGAGGACGAGATTTTTTACATTCTCGAGGGCGCCTACGAATTGCATGTCGGCGATGAGCGTCGAACCGTTTCGCCTGGCGCATCTGCGGTTCTGCCCCGCGGCATCCCACACGGCTTTCGCAACGTGGCATCCACGCCCAGCCGTTTGCTATCGGTCATCGCTCCCGGCGGATTAGAGGAGTATTTCTTGGCGGTGGCGAAATGTTCGCCTCCCCCCAATCCCGCACAACTGGTCGAACTGGCGCGACCGTTCGGTCTGACTCTGCTCCCGCCTGGAGCCTAGTAGGGAGATCTGTACGCGCAGGCCGCCACGAAGGCGTCGAATCGTCGGTATGTCTAATTTCTCCGGTCAGTTCCTCAATCAGACATCGTCGAGGCGAAGGCTTGTCTTCGCGTGACGAGGAACCACAAGATCACGAACACGACAGGGATGGAACTCGCGAGTCCTATCCACACCGGAAAAGCAAACGGCGTTGTATGAGGGATGTGCGGATTCATCGACGCCATCATTGTATCCATGATCTGTTGAAATCTCGTTCGACTTCCCGGAATAGCAATTAGCATCGCGAGATTCACTGCTGCGAGGCACTGTAGTCCTATTGCCGCGAACAGGCCCCAGTTCTTTAGTCTAAGCAATCCCACCCCCGCCGCCATCTGAGCAGCCAACCACACGGCAAGAACGATGTAGGCGCTCCGCCCCGAAAAATAGAGCCCCAAGAAGTAAATGGGGATCTGCACGCCGGAAAAGACAGCGCTGTCGAACAGAAGGATCAGTGGAGCGAGGACGGAACCAACGATCATAAACCATCCGATGATCGTTATGCTGAGCGGTCTGCCACGGTGGCTTGCACTGGACGCAGCGAGAGGCGTTCCCAAGGGCAACTGCGCCGCCGCGGTCCCCGTGGTCGGCTGCAGCGATTGAAATTGCGCCTTCACACGTTTTTTGTTGAAGAAATAGAGCCACAAACCGCCCAAGGCGGCGAACGTGGCATAGACGAGCACCATCCCGACGCGCATAATCGACATGAAATTTGTGGGAACATTCGCGTCATTGATGGCGGGAAGCGGAATCACCGCCATCATCACCGCGGCGGGGAGTGAGCAGAAAACGAGAAGGCCAGCGAAAACCAGCACCGAGATCCTGGCCCATTGCCTCAGACCGATGAGTCCAATGCCGGACGCAAGGCCCCAGCCGCCGAAGCCGAAAAACATGACTGCTTCGACGACCACAATGAGTCCCATATTCGCAGGGACGCTGGCCGCCGGGCTAAACTTCGACACAAAGAGAGCCCCGATCAGCATCACCGCGCCGCCAAGGATGGTGAACGCGCTACCGACGATCACCACTACCGCTGAAACCGTGACGCCCGCAGAACGAGACATAGGTCATCCTCCTCGAGCTATGCACGCCGCTTAGCTGTCACCCGAGCTCCGTTTCGTGCAGGCTACTCCACAATGCTCGTGCGTAGAGACACGACCCCAGACAGTTTGGCTAATCAAGCACCTACAAGAATCTGCTTCAGAGGAGCGTCACGCGCGAGCTTCCTCGCCGATGGTCGACGGCTCAAAAACGATCTCAAACTGGCAGACCAATTGAGGCCAGCGGTTTGTCGTCTGCTCAGCTACGATCCGATATCGAGCGCCCTTCATCCGCGATGGACCTGGCGCGCGCGCCGAGCAGATTGAGCTTGTACGTGCGAATCACTTCCGGCGGTATCCGTTCTCCGGCAGGCGTGACGAATGCCAGCGCGTCCTCCGGACATTGCACGATGCACGCGCCGCACTGCACGCACGCATCCGGCATGGCGATCGCCGCTTTGTGGGCAACGGCATCGATGACGTAGCAATTCTTGGGGCAAACTTCCCGGCACATAGCCCGCCCTTTGCAGGCTTCCGTGTTCAAGTCCACGTGCAAAAGTCGGTCTTCGTGCAGGCCGCTCTTGTAGACGGGAGTGCTCCCGGCCAAATCCATGCTGATGAAAAGCATGACGAACAACGATGCCAGCGACCAACCCGCCAGGCTGCGCACGTGCAACGCGCCGCGCACATACGCTTGGCCGCACAACGCTGCCAGAAACAACAGCCAGACAATCGAGTTCCACCGCAGTCTCGGATCGAAGAGAATCAGGTAGCGCACCCAGGTCGCTTGCGGGTGGCGGGTGGCATCCACCGTTCCCGAAAGCCAAGGAAGGAAGACGTACAAGCCGAGCGCCAGCGCCCACGTCATGGCGACGAATGGCAGCAGCAGTTGTCGCCAGTCAATGGCCAGAACGCCTCCGCCTATCATCGAGAAGGGAAAGGCCCACACCGCGGCCATCTCGAGGCGATCGGAAAGCCCGAAGCGAACCTGCCTCATGGCTTCTGTCTTTCTGTTTTCTGCAAGATACGCTGGGATGTCCGAGGCGTAGACGGGACCGAACACCACTCGCCAGCCGGTGCGCTGCTCCACCAGCTTGCGCTCAATGCCGGTGGCGCTCAACTGAGGCAGGATCAGCCGCCGATGATCCACCAACTCTCCGATTCCACTGGTGCGCAGAATGGAAATCACCTGATGCGCGGTGAAGTATCCGCCGGCTGCGCCGCACCATACGTTGATCCCCTTCGTCGGTGCGACAAGCAGGTAGACATCGAGGCCGCGCAACGCTCGCAGCACACGCCGCACGGTCAGGTTGTAGTTGCACGTGATCAGCACGGGCGCATCGCGCCCGGGATTGCCCACCCGGATCAGACCGGTCTTGGCAGGCCAGGGAAGACTGCGCAGCAGAATCTGCGCCAGACCGAGAATGAAGTCGCGCACCTTCGCCACAGTCACGTCTCGCGTTTCTCCGCCACCAGCAGGGCGAAATCGCCCAGCCGATTGCGCTCCTCCATGATAGTGCGGAAGCCGGCTTCGCTGAGCTTCGCTTTCAGATCGCCGACCGGACGCGTGGAAGCTTGTGTAAGGACGTACGTAATGATGGACAGAGGCACGCGCACGAGGTTGTGGACCATGCGCCGCAGAAACTTCGGCGCTCGCAGTTCATCCGCCAGAATCAGGCGGCCGCCCGGACGCAGCAGGGATCGGCACTGGCGCAAAACCAGAAGCTGCTCGGCTTCACTCATCTCGCTGAACACAAGGATGCTGATAATCGTGTCGAATGATTCGGCCGGGAAGTGGTCAATCAACTCCGCCGCGCCCGTTTGCACCAAACGCACCGAAGCGCCGGGCGGAATCTTGCGCCTCGCCACCGCGAGCATTTCCGGCGAGAGGTCAACGCCCACGACGCTCAGGCCGCGCTGGGCTAGGCGCACTGTCATGTTGCCGGTGCCGCAACCGAGATCGAGTACGTTGGGGCCGCGGACGAGTTCTGCTACTCGCCGGTAGACTCGCTCGATATGGCCCAGCGAAAGAAGTCGAATGCCAAAATCGTATCGCTCGGGCGCCGACTCCAGTAGGCGCATCCAGACATAGGAACTCACGTTGCCATCTTAACGCTACAAAGGGCGCGCGACGCTCCTGATGACCCTTATGGGCGGATAACGGCCAACCCGAAACTAATTCCAGGTCCCTGATGAGTTTGGTTACCTGACGTGTCCGGAAGTCGGCCAGGTAAAAGTGGCGGCTGAGACTCCGCACGGATGACCGGTTGCCTGGAAGTAGTCCCAAACTGGCGGACCAGTGGTGAATAGCAGTTCGGCGACCTTTCGGCGATGCTCGGAGGTTGGGAGCGTGCATCGACACTGAAAAGATTCGCTTTGATCGTTTCTTGCGCCTGCCTATCATTACGTAGTATTGCGGATAGAAGACGGCTCACGCATGTGCTAGCGTGAGTCGGGGCGCTTTGCGGCCCCTTTGGCGGACGCATATGTACGTCGACAACTCAATCGCGAACACGGCAAACGGCGATTCGATGAGGATCGGCGTTCCGCGCGAACATCGTGAGCCGAGGGACCTCTCCTTGCCATCACCTTCCTCGGATAGAGCTCTTTTCTTCGGCGCCTCTCTAATCGCTACACATTTGCAAACCGAAATCTCGCTAACTCCTTGTAAACACAGGACCGAGGGCCTTTCTAATCGCTACACTCTTGAGGTGTCCGCAACCCTCTTTTCGGATTTCGATGTTCGAGTTGCCTTCTCGCCCGCTTTGCCGCTTCTACCCGTCACTCACTGTCGAGTAGAAAGGCGCGTAACTCACGGCAGACAAACGACGGCGGTCCGTTCTACGCGTCACTCCCGCGACGGTGCTGCGCAAGCGTCGCGCAGCCCGGTCTTCTCCGCGGCAGAGGAGCAGCGATGAAGGCTTGTCTGCTCCATTCGCCTGCGCCGGTCGAGCGCAACCCGCTCGAATTCGCCGACGCTCCCGACCCGCGGCCCGGCCGCGGCGAAGTGCTCGTGCGCGTGAAAGTCTGCGGCGTCTGCCGCACCGATCTGCATGTGGTCGAGGGAGAGTTGCCGCCGCGCAAGTCTCCAGTGATCCCGGGACACCAAATCGTAGGCGTGGTCGAAGGACTCGGCGAGAGCGCGCACAGGTTCACGAAAGGCGCGCGCGTCGGCGTCGCCTGGCTTCATAGCACCGACCAGACCTGCGAATATTGCCGCGCGGGCATGGAAAATCTTTGCGACCATCCTACGTTTACGGGCTACACGGTCGACGGCGGCTTTGCGGAATTCGCGGTGGCGCCGGAAGATTTTATTTACGCCATCCCGGAAAAATTTCCCGACGAGCAGGCCGCGCCGCTTTTGTGCGCGGGAATTATCGGATTCCGCTCGCTGCGCCTTTCCGGGATCAAGCCCGGCGGGCGCCTCGCGTTCTACGGCTTTGGCGCGGCGGCGCACGTCGCCATTCAAGTGGCGCGTCACTGGGGCGTGGAAGTCTACGCCTGCACGCGGGGAGCCAAGCACCAGCAACTCGCGCTGCAGCTCGGCGCTGTGTGGGCGGGCGAAGCCGCGGCCGAGCCCCCCGAAAAGCTCGATGCAGCGATCGTCTTCGCGCCGGCCGGCGAGCTCGTGCCCCCGGCTCTCGCGGCGCTCAAGAAGGGCGGAGTCCTCGTCCTCGGCGGGATCCACATGAGCCCGATCCCGTCGTTCGATTACAATCTGCTCTATCAGGAGCGCGTCATTCGCAGCGTTGCCAACAACACGCGCCAGGACGGAGAGGATTTTCTGCGCGTCGCCGCCGAGATTCCCGTGCGCACGCGCGTGACGCTTTTCCCCCTGCGCGACGCGAACCGCGCGCTGAACGAACTGAAGAGCGACCGTATCAACGGCGCCGCTGTTCTGGATTGCACGCGATGAAAGTCATTTCGCTCAACGTTGGCCTTCCGCGAACCGTTCGCGATCGCGATCGCGAAGTGACCACGGGAATTTTCAAGTCGCCCGCGCCCGGCCCGCTCATGCTCCGCCGTCTCAATCTCGATGGCGACCGCCAGGCGGACCTCGAAAACCACGGCGGGCGCAACAAGGCCGTCTACGCTTATCCCTCCGAGCATTACGAATTTTGGCGCCGCGAACTGCCGGGGATGGATTTGCCCTGGGGCATCTTCGGCGAAAATCTGACCATCGAAGGGCTAAGGGAAGAGGACGCCTGCATCGGCGACCATTTCCGGATCGGGGAAGCCGTCGTGGCCGTTAGCCAGCCGCGCATCCCCTGCTACAAACTTGGAATTCGATTCGGGCGCGACGACATCGTGAAGAGATTCCTTGCCAGCGGGCGCTCCGGAATTTATTTTTCGGTTGTGGAAGAGGGAGTGGTCAAAGCGGGAGACGAGATCGAGAGAATCCGTCGGAACGAACACGGCATCTCCGTAGCGGAGGTCAATCGCGCCTACGTCCACGGCCGCGAAAACGTCCCCCTGTTGCGCCGCATCGTGAGCGCGGAAATTCTGCCTTCGGGCCTGCACGAGCATTTCGTCGAGCGCTTGAATTTTCTCGGAGGATGAACGCCCGAAACTGTTTCCTCTGCCGCTTGTCGCGGAGAGGTTGCTATGATGATTCGGAGCTTGTGCTGACTTTTTTGGTGGAGGAGCATGGCTGACAAAAACAGGATCGGGATCTTGACCGGCGGCGGCGACGTCCCCGGTTTGAATTCCGTCATCAAATCGGTTGTCTACGGTTCGAGCGAAATCGGTCGGACGGTGACCGGAATCCGCAAGGGCTGGGAGGGCCTCACCTACATGACCGGCCCGCAGGACGAAACCTACGTGCGCGAACTCAACCGCGACAACACCCGCACGATCGACCGCACCGGGGGCACAGTGCTGCACACCTCGCGCACCAATCCGCGGCGTATTCCCGCAGACAAGCTGCCTGCCCATCTGTCGAGCGACGAAGTTAAGAAGCTTTCCTTCGACGGCAAGAATTACGATTTGACGCGAGTCGTCCTCGACAATCTGGATCAACTCGGGATCGGTTGCCTCGTGGCCATCGGTGGCGACGATACCCTCAGCTTCGCCTCCGTTCTCTCCGCCGCTGGATTTCCGGTGATCGCCATACCCAAAACGATGGACAACGATGTCCAAGGCACCGAGTATTGCATCGGATTTTCCACCGCCATCACCCGCGCCAAGCAGGCCATCGGCCGGCAGACCACCACCGTCGGCTCCCACGAGCGCATCGGCATCTTCCGCATTTTCGGCCGCGACGCCGGCTTCACGGCCCTTTACACCGCGTATGTGACCTCGATCCGCTGCCTGATTCCCGAATACCCCTTCGATGTGGATCATGCCTGCGATCTCTTGATGGAGGATAAGAGGAGCAATCCAAGCAATTACGCCCTGATCGTCGTCTCCGAAGGAGCCATGTGGAAGGAAGGATCGGTGAAAGAGTACGGTGAAGTAGATGCGTACGGTCATCGGAAGAAAGCCGACATCGGGCAAGCGCTGGCCGAAGAGGTGCGGCAGCGTACGGGCGAGGAGACCATGGTCAGTGACTTGACCTACGACTTGCGCAGCGGCGAACCCGACTCCATCGATCAGCTCGTGGCCAACAGTTTCGCCAATATCGCCGTAGATCTGATCCGCAAGGGAATCAGTGGCTGCATGATCGGAATCCAAAACGGCTGTTATGCGCACGTGCCGCTGTCCAGTTCTACCGCAGGCGCGCGCAAGATCAACGTGGACAAGTTCTACAATACGAAACGCTACCGCCCCAACTACACTTCCAAGCTTGGCATGCCGCTGCTGTTCAGCGGCTCCTGAGGCCTGGCGCCAGCGAAACCGTGCTGCGCCTCGTCGTGAAGACAGGCCGCTCGAACGCTGCTTGGCGCACGCCAGCGTTTGGGCTACTATAGAAGTTTCGCTGCTGGCCTAGCGACGCGACCGTGCGGCCTCTTCCGCTCTTCGCGCAGACCGGCCGGCAAACAGGAGCCTTTCATGAAAGAAGGAATTCATCCCGATTACCACCCCGTGACGGTGCACTGCGCCTGCGGCAACACATTCGAGACGCGGTCCACCTTCAAAGGCAACATGATCCGCGTGGAAATCTGCTCGAACTGCCACCCATTCTTTACGGGCAAGCAGAAGTTGGTCGATACCGCCGGCCGCGTCGAGCGCTTCCAAAAGAAGTACGCGGACAAAGCTGCCAACGCCAAGAAGTAGCCGCCCCGACAATCTGTTAGCTGCGCGAAGCCGTGCGCTGGCGTGAGCCGCACGGTGTACAATGCTCGCCAGAGATGGCCACGCAATTGTCTCCCGCACCGGACTCACCGGCTGGATCGGCCGGCGCACAGGTTGAAACCGCGGCGCCGCGCGTTACGTTGCGCAATTCCTTCGCGCACCCGTTCGATTCCGCGATTGCGGCGGCGCGCACGTGCTATTCGCCCCGCCTGATCGGCCCCGAGGAGATCACCGAAAAGCAGCGCGTGGCGATCGGCTCGGGAACTTTTTTCGGCGGGCATCACACCGTCTATCAGCACGCGCATTTCGAATTCGGGCTCGAGAACGTCAGCCGCCAGTTCGTCTGGTCCTTTCTCCACGCGCATCCCTTCTACAACTCCGAG
>DATLWP010000420.1:0-4980 GCA_035576265.1 Candidatus Polarisedimenticolia bacterium | reverse complement strand
GAAACACACCCAAGCTGTGCGCCATTCGCGAATGCGTCGCGCCAGGGTAGACCAACTCAGAAAAACCGAGTTGCTTTATGCGTCGAAGCCGCTGGAATGGTAAACTTTGAACCACATTCCAGCAGTGCTCCTCGAATCCATCTTCACTAAATTCGATGAGATTATGGACGGGATCGCGAATTCTCTGAGGAGGCGCTGGCATAGAGGTTAATCGTAGTAGAGCGCGACCCCAATTGCTCCATGCAGCATCGCGCCCGAACGCCGCGTGGCGCGCGAATTGTGAGTTGAATCGCCGCGCGCTGACAACCCCTGCACTGTGTGGACCTACGCACAGGTCGGGTTGATATCCACCCTCCGGCGGCCTTGCTTTCCCAGCCAGCATAGGAACAAATATAGAACATTCATCGAATCGCGTCTAGCGGCTCTTCTACGTCTTCCGCTCGGGCTTAGTCGCTTTCGCCATTCTTGAACGGTCCCAGTGGGGGCTTTTGCAGTTCGGATTGTGATCAAAATAGCGAACGCTGAGTTTAAGGTATCCCTACGCCGAGGGCCGTCTTGCGGGATGGATGGGACGGTGACGACATAGTCGTATGACTGGCCATACGCCTATGCCGAAGATTTCGCGCCTTGAGGTAATCGAGAGCGGGGCGCGCCGGCGTTGGACGCCTGAAGAGAAGCAGCGGATTGTAGCTGAGAGTTTCGGCGCCCCACGGATTGTATCGGCGACAGCACGGCGGCATGGATTGTCGAACAGCCAATTGTTCACCTGGCGGCGTTTGGCGCGCGAAGGCAAGGACGGTGCCGTGGCGTTTGTGCCGGCGGTTGTTGCGCCCGAGCAGCGCATAGAGAATACACCATCGGAATCCGGCCAAGATCGCTTACCAAGCCAATCGGGGTGTAAAGCACCGGCGGCCGGGCGGATGGAGATCGTTGTTTCCAGTACGCGCCGGGTGATTGTCGGGAGCGATGTAGATGCCGAGGCATTGCTGCGCGTCGTTGAAGTTCTCGAACGGCGATGATTCCCATTCCGTCGGGCGTGCGGGTGTGGGTTGCCACGGGCCACACGGATATGCGGCGCGGGATGAACTCGCTTGCCTTGCAAGTGCAGGAGGGATTGAAGCGCGATCCTCATGCCGGCGATCTGTTCGTTTTCCGTGGGCGTCGCGGCAACCTGATAAAAGTTCTCTGGCACGATGCGCTCGGCATGTCGCTCTATGCCAAGCGTCTGGAGCGCGGCAAGTTCATTTGGCCATCGCCTGCCGATGGCGTTGTGGTGATTACCCCGGCGCAACTCGGTTACATGCTCGAAGGCATCGACTGGAGGCATCCCTTACGAACCTGGCAGCCGCAAGCGGCAGGGTGAGCCCCGTTCAGTTGTGGATTTCCGCATGCGGCGGGCTGACTCAGCGACAAGATGAACTATCGCGACGGCGCTTCATAATGTTCTGATCGTCATCGTGAGGAACGCTTCCGATTCTCTCCCCGACGATATCGCGACCTTGAAAGCGATGGTTGTTGCCGCCCGAGCCGAAAGCACGGCGGCAAAAGCAAAGGCTGCAACCGCCGTTGCAGAAGCCGCCCGCGCCGCCGCCAATGCATCGAGCGCCGAGGCGCTGATCGCCCATCAGAAGCTCCTCATCGAGAAGATGAGGCGCGAGCTCTATGGCAGCCGCTCCGAACGCGCGGCCAAGCTACTCGGTCAGATGGAGTTCGAGCTGGAAGAGCTTGCAGTATCGGCGTCCCAAGACGAGATCGCCGCCGAGATGGCGGCCAAAGCGAGCGGCACGATGCTCATTCCGGCACACACCCGCAAGAAGCCGGTGAGGAAGCCCTTTCCCGAACACCTGCCGCGCGAGCGGGTGATCGTGCCGGGTCCGACCGCGTGTGCCTGCTGCGGCTCGACCAAGCTTGCCAAGCTGAGCGAGGACATCACCGAGACGCTGGAGACGATCCCGCGCCAATGGAAGGTGATCCAGCATGTGCGCGAGAAGTTCACCTGCCGGGCATGCGAGAAGATCAGCCAGGCGCCGGCGCCTTTCCATGTCATCGCTCGCGGCCGCGTCGGGCCGAGCCTGTTGGCCATGATTCTCTACGCCAAATTTGCGCTGCATCAACCGCTCAACCGGCAGAGCGAGGCTTATGCCCGCGAAGGCATCGATCTGCCGTTGTCCACGCTTGCCGACGATGTCGGCGCCTGCGCCGCGGTGCTTTTGCCGCTCGCCGATCTGATCGGCACGCATGTCTTTCAGGCCGCCCGGATTCACGGCGACGAGACGCCGGTCCCGCTCCTTGCCAAAGGTAAGACCATAAAGGCGCGGCTGTGGACCTATGTCCGCGACGATAAACCTTTCGGCGGACCCGATCCGCCGGCGGCGGTCTATTTCTTCTCCCGCGACCGGAAGGGCGAACACCCAGAACGGCATCTCACCCATTACGGCGGCATCCTGCAGGCCGATGCTTACGCAGGCTTCAACGCCCTCTACCAGAAGGACCGTGCGCCTTGCCCCATCGTGGAGGCGCTGTGCTGGAGCCATGCAAGGAGGAATTTCTTCGTCCTCGCCGACATTGTCTCGAAGGCGCGCCGTAAGGGGCCCGCCGTCATCTCCCCGCTCGCCTTCGAAGCGGTGAAGAAGATCGATGCGATCTTCGCTGCCGAGCGCGAGATCAACGGCCTCGGCTGCGAGCGACGGCTTGCTTTCCGTCGGGAGCATATCGCGCCGCTGGTTACGGCCTTCGAAGACTGGATGCGTGCCGAGCGCGTAAAACTCTCGCGCCATGCCGAAGTCGCCAAAGCTATGGACTACATGCTCAAGCGCTGGACTGCCTTCACCCGCTTCCTCGACGACGGCCGCATTTGCCTTTCCAACAATGCCGCCGAACGCGCACTGCGCGGAATTGCCCTCGGAAGAAAAGCCTGGTTATTCGCGGGCTCCGAGCGCGGAGGAGAAAGGGCGGCCGTCATGTACACGCTGATTCAGACCGCCAAGCTCAATGGCGTCGATCCACAGGCTTGGCTCGCCGATGTGCTCGCCAGAATCGCCGATCACCCGATCAACGACCTCGCCGCGCTGCTGCCATGGCGCTGGGCCACAGAGAAAGAGCATCGTAAGCTGGCAGCATGACCGCCATCGCCCGTCTCAAAATTACCCTCGACGATGTAAAGCCCCAAATCCTGCGTCGTATCGAGGTGCCGGTCACAATCAGGCTTGATCGCCTGCATCTGGCAGTCCAAGCCGCCATGGGCTGGACCAACACGCATCTCTATGAGATTCGCGCTGGCGACGTTAGTTGGGGTGAACCCGACGAAGAGCATTGGAGCGGTGGCCCGCTCGATGCGCGTAAGGCGCGCCTTATCGACGTGCTCGAAGATATTGGCGCTAAAACCCTCAAATAGGTCTACGACTTCGGTGACAACTGGGAACACACCATCAAGATCGAGTGCACGGTCGATCCTGCACCCGGGATCGACTATCCGTTCCTGCTACAAGCCGTTGGACGCTGTCCTCCCGAAGATGTTGGAGGCCCTCCTGGCTATGCCGAATTCCTTGAAGCTATCGCCGATTCCAAGCGCCACGCCGAATTCACCGAGCGGGCCGATGAAACCTTCGATCCAAACGCCGTCGATACCCAAGCCATCGAAGCCGAACTCTCTGCCCTCGCAAAACAATGGTCGCGCAAACCAGTCGCGAGGCGTGCACGTCGCGCATAACCCGCGGTCCTTGGCGGAGGGTTACGCTCGCTCTTGCGGGCCATGACATTCGGGGCATAGGTCAATGGCGACATCCGCCAATGCGGCCGGATCGCGACAGTTGCGGTAATTGGCGGCAAAACGTGGCTGTGACAATAAGGAGGCAGAGCAAAAGTCTCGGGCCGTATCATTTCGGTACACGGACAATGCGAACGATGCGGAAGGATCTCCCGTCCGTTGGCCGGCCGGCCTGGATTGGTCAAAGCTGCTCACGTACTCTAGCGCGTGTCCTGGCAACGACGGCAAAGAGTTCGAGGTACGGGTATGAACGGGAGGTCGTTGACGCAATCGAATTTCATTCCGCTTGCAGTGAGGGGCTGGGGCGACGGGTGGAACGCGTATGTTCATTCCATGACGTGGTTCGCAGGGCATCTCTACTGCGGAACGTTTCGCGCTCATCTGTGCTTCAAGCGGCGTCAGAAGGTCGCCGGTCCGCAGTTTCGGGTTTGGCCGATTGAATGTCCCGACGATATGTTCAAGACGCTCGATCTGCGTGCGCAGATTTGGCGCTTCGATCCGGCTCGCTCGGAATGGAAGAATGTGTACCGGGCCCCAATGGTCAACGGCAAAGACGGACTGGTCGAGCGGGAATGCGGGTATAGGGGAATGGCGGTCGCTCAGGGTCGAAGCGATTCGAAACCCGCACTCTATGTTTTGCCGTTCAGCACGGCGCGTAGCATCGGACCTGTCATATTGCGTTCGGAAGACGGGGAACATTTCGAAGCCGTCTCGAAACCCGGACTCGGTCATTCCGGTGTATCGTCTTTCCGGTTTTTGGTCCCCTTCAACGGGCGAATGTTTACATCCCTGGTAGGAAGCACGAATTACGTCGTCAATCAGTCGAATTTTCCGATCGTTTTCGAATCCGATGATCCTGCGAGTGGCGTTTGGCGCAAGGCGAGCCTTCCCGGGTTTGGCGAAGGCGGCAACAGCGTGATCTTCAACATGACAACCTTCAATGATCATCTTTACGCGGGGACCTTCAATTACGAGAAGGGATTCCAGTTATGGAAAACACCTGCGGTCGGCAAGCCGCCATACGCGTGGCACAAGGTTTTGGATTTGGGCGCAGGCCGCGGCAATCTCAACCAGGGCGTCCTTTCGTTGTGTGCCTTCAAGGGCGCGCTCTATATCGGCACGTGCATCCAGGATGGCGGTTACGACCGTGCCCACGACATAGGCCCGGCCGCCGGCGAGATTATCCGAGTGTATCCCGACGATTCCTGGGAACT
>DATLWP010000419.1:0-3470 GCA_035576265.1 Candidatus Polarisedimenticolia bacterium | reverse complement strand
GCTTGTTTTACGCTTTTGCCATTGGCCTCCTGCCACTTCGCCTCTATCGGAACGACGACGGGAAAACGGATGCCCCACCGTTGTTCCGCTTTTGTCGGTGGTCGCTCAGCTATCCTCTCATCCATTGGGGAGAACCTCCGTCCGATTGACTGAAAGCTCTTATACCACTTCACTCACCGGTTTGTATCGCAGCGCCCGCGGAGTCCCGTTCTGCGAAGTCAGAGCCCCATACCACCTCTTACCGTGACCGGGACATCGGCCAAAGCGCGGCTGCCGGCGCAAGGTGTTAACGCCCGCCCGTTACTGTTCCGCCTGAGTAACGGCGCACTCGGAACTAGTCCAGTAGAGTAATGCGCCACGCGCGAAAGCGGCGCCATTGGGCGGCCGTCCCGCCGCCAACCTGCGTTTTCCTGGAGGTAGGGTCAAGTTACCGGACACGTTCATTGGGAGGCGTGGGGCACCTGCCTGACGGCCGCATGATTCATCCAGTGGGCACATCTTGCACGAACACGGGCGAGATCGAATGGTGGGAAGCTTCGTGATTGCTGGCCCCAGCAAAGGCAGTTCAATGCCGCCGAGAACCATTGCTTAGGCACATTCGCTCGCGTGTGATTCCGGTCACGAGCATGGGTGAGAAAGATCACCGTTGATGAAATCGTGGGGATTTAGGCTTCGTACAGACGAAGCGTGAGCGGCAACTGGCGACGAGGAGCTCCTTCATGGATTCGCTCAGAGAAGACGCGCTCGAGTATCACCGAAGCGGGCGGAAAGGGAAGATTGAGGTGGTGGCGACGAAGCCTTGCCACACGCAGGCGGATTTGAGCCTGGCGTACACGCCGGGAGTGGCTGAGCCGTGCCGCGAGATTGCGAAGTCGCCGGAGCTCAGTTTCGAATACACGGCGCGGGGAAATCTGGTGGCGGTCGTGTCGAACGGCACGCGCGTTCTGGGCTTGGGGAACATCGGGGCGCTGGCCGGAAAGCCTGTGATGGAAGGAAAGGGAGTTCTTTTCAAGCGATTCGCGGATGTGGACGTGTTCGATCTGGAGGTGAACTCGGAGAGGCCCGAGGACGTGATCAAATTTTGCCAGCTTCTCGAGCCGACCGTAGGCGGCATCAATCTCGAAGACATCCAGACGCCCGACTGCTTCGTGATCGAGGAAACACTGCGCAAAACGATGTCTATTCCGGTGATGCACGACGACCAGCACGGAACGGCCATCGTTTCGGGAGCGGCGCTGCTTGGCGCACTGGAAATCGCGGGCAAGCGGATCGGCGAGGTGCGCGTGGTTTTCGTCGGCGCCGGGGCCGCGGGCCTGGCTTGCGCCGCGCATTACCTGCGCCTGGGCGTGCGGCGCGAACGAATGGTCATGGTGGACACCAACGGCGTGATCTACGCGGGTCGCAGGGAAGGGATGAACGAATACAAGACGCGCTTTGCCCGGGAGACGAAATTACGGACGCTCGAGGAGGCGCTGCGCGATGCGGATGTGATGGTGGGGCTTTCAGCGAAAGGCGCGGTGCGGCCCGACGCGGTGAAGGGTATGGCGGAGCGTCCTATCGTGTTTGCGCTGGCCAATCCCGACCCGGAGATTACGCCGGAGGATGCGCGGCGCGCGCGCAGCGACGTCATCATGGCCACGGGGCGCTCCGACTACCCGAATCAGGTGAACAACGTGCTTGGGTTTCCGTTCGTCTTTCGCGGGGCGCTTGACGTGCGCGCGAGCACGATCAACGAGGAAATGAAGCTGGCGGCGACGCGCGCGTTGGCTGAGCTGGCGAAGGAAAGTGTGCCCGAGTCGGTCTGCCAGGCGTATGGCGTGGAGAGAATGGAGTTTGGCCCGGACTACATCGTGCCAAAACCGTTCGACCCGAGGGTATTGGCATGGGTGGCTCCGGCGGTGGCGCGGACGGCGATGGACACGGGCGTGGCGCGGCAGTCGCTCGATCTAAATGAATACCGGAAGTGGCTGGAACGGTTGGGAACGAAGCTGATGCGCTGCGATCCGCCTTCCTAGCAGGCAGCAGGCGCGCGAAACGCAATTGGCGCGCGTGGAGGCGTTTGCTAGAATGAAAAACGCCGTGGGCGTGTAGCTCAGCTGGGAGAGCGCCTCGTTCGCAACGAGGAGGTCGGGGGTTCGAGCCCCCCCACGTCCACCATCGCTTTGACTTCACCTTAAGGCCGAACCTCCCCGCGGCATCGCGCGCAGCAATATTCGGTATGCTCAGGTGAGTTGTTGCGGGCGGGCTAACGCCATGCGAGGTTTGCCGCGAAGTGCGCCGGGCCGGGGGATCCGAGCCGGGCCGCGCCAGGGCTTTCGACCGGCGAGAGAAAATAACTTGCAACGCCGGGGGCCAAACGGGATTAACATGGGATTACGATGGAGACGACCGGAGCACAATCCCGGACTCCTACCTGCAGCGGGCTGCGATACAAGCGGATGGGCCTGCGAAAGAACTACGGGTTCGCTTCTGTTCATGCAATGTCGCGAGCGGTGATTTGCGCGCTCGCGATCGCCGTCGCCGCAGGCTCCGCATTGGCTCAGTATCAGATGCCGCCCGCCAGCTCGCCACCATCCTCAAATTTCCCTCCGACGTTGGAGCCTCACGGGCCTCAGATGATCGGGATGTCTCGGGATCCGTTCGATATGCCGCTGGCGTCGGTACGGATGCCGGCGGTGGACGTGTTGAGGGAGATGAAGGCAGAGTCCTGCAATACGTGGACGGAAGCCGCGGTGCGCAGCCCTACGGTAAGCGTCGCGCGTTTGGCGGTGCCCAAGAAGGCAAGCAGCGAGTTTCAGAAGGCCTGCGGTGCGTTCAAAGAAAAGCGGCTGCCGGACGCCGAAAAGCATGCGCGGAAAGCGATCGATCGCTATTCGAATTACGCGGCGGCATGGGTGATGCTCGGCCAAATTCTGGACGCCCAGCACAAGCAAGATGAGGCACGGGCGGCTTGCGCGCAGGCCTTGAGCGTCGATCCGGGTTATTCGCCCCCGTACATTTGCCTGGCGGAGTTTGCCGCGCGGCAGGACGATTGGGAGCAGGTATCGAAGCTATCGAAGAACGCGTTGGAGCTCGACCCAGCCAATAACGCGTACGCGTACTACTACACGGCCGTGGCCGCGCTCCATTTCAAGAAATTGGCCGAGGCGGAATTGGATGGACTTTCGGCGGCCAAGCTGGACGCGTGGCATCACTTGCCGCAGGTCCATCTTCTGCTGGCGAAAGTCTACGAGGCCAAGGGCGATTCGAAGGCCGAAGCAGAGCAGCTCCGCCGGTACTTGAAACTGTCGCCGGATGCGCCGAACTCGGCACTCGCGAAGAGTACCCTCGATCGACTCGAATCAAAGCGCAACGACTAGCCCCTCCGTTTCAAATCGTTTATTTCAGGGTCACACTTCGCATACGAGCGGGCCTGGGCGGCTTCTTGCGCGGCACGGCGATTGGATGACTTTCCGGCAGCGGCGGGACGC
>DATLWP010000418.1:0-1827 GCA_035576265.1 Candidatus Polarisedimenticolia bacterium | reverse complement strand
CGTACCGCGCTTCCTTGTTCTCTGGATCGAGTTGCACCGCCTTCTGAAATGAAACAAAGGCCTTTTGGCGGTCAGATTCAAGGCTAGCTACACCTTCCTGGTAATAGCCCTTGGACTTCTGCTTCGACTCCTCAGAAATGGCGCAGCCACTCAGCAATCCTATTGCGAGCACCCCCATCAGAATCAGGGAGGGACGGAAACAAATTATCGTACGTACAATGTTCAAGGAAGATCCTCAAAATGCGTCAGCCGCTTGAAGGCTCTAAAGCGTTCCTGGATCTCTTTGTAATCCAGGATTCGTAAACGGTCAAGGCTAAAGGCTTCTACGGTAAACGAGGCCATGACACTCCCGAATACAATGGCTTGTTTAAACGACTCCACTGACCGGTTCCCGGTTGCCGCTAAATGGCCCAGGAAGCCGCCCGCAAAGGTATCGCCCGCGCCGGTAGGGTCTCGCACGTCCTCTAGAGGGAAGGCCGGGGCGCCAAAGACCTGCCTCTCATTGAACATGAGTACCCCGTACTCCCCGCGCTTGATGATGAGGTGTTTCGGACCTCGCGCTAATACTTTCTGCGCGACCTTGACCAAATTCGAATCGCCGCCCAACGCACGGGCCTCACCATCGTTGATGATCAAAATATCGACCTTCTCAAGCACGCGCCACAAGGCGTCGGGCTTACCATTGATCCAAAAATTCATGGTGTCGCAGGCCACCAACGGAGGCCGAGGAAGCTTTTGCAGCACGTCCAACTGCAATTCCGGATCAATATTCCCGAGAAAGAGGACTTCCGGCGACTGATAGGACTCTGGAATCTTCGGTCGAAAAGTTTCGAACACATTCAATTTGGTATCGAGCGTATGCGCTTCATTGAGTTGATGCGTGTACTCCCCTTTCCATCGAAAGGTCGCGCCGGGCCTTCGCTCCAGTCCGGCCAGATCAATCCCACGACTTTTCAAGAACGTGAGGTGCTGCGGCGGAAAGTCTTCCCCTATCACGGCGATCAAATCAACCGCCGTGAAATAGCTGGCTGACGTTGAGAAATAGGTGGCCGACCCTCCGAGCACCTCCGCCGCCTCGCCGAAAGGCGTCTTTACCGTGTCCAATGCAACCGATCCTACGACAAGTAATTTTCCCATTGGGTCACCGTTTTTCCTTTACCGGTCGGAGGACTCTCTCCGTGAGCAGCGACAACTTACGACGGAGCGAGGCAGGAATAAGACCCGGAGCCGTGATAATCGCATCTTGCAGCGCCCGCTGACATCCGCAGTTCGTGACCGAAGCCGCGGACTCCACCGCACCTCGCAGAAGGCGTTTGGCCAATGCCACGTTCTGGTGAAGCGTTGTCAAGATCGCCTCGACGGTGACCGCTTCTTCCGTCTCATGCCAACAGTCATAATCAGTGACTAACGCCACCGTGGCATAGCACAGTTCCGCCTCCCGAGCGAGCTTCGCTTCCGGAAGATTGGTCATCCCGATCACACTGACGCCCCATTGCCGATAGAGACGCGACTCCGCCTTCGTCGAAAATTGGGGCCCCTCTATACAGACATACGTTCCACCGAAATGAACCGTCGCTCCAGTCGCACTGGCTGCAGCCAACAAAGATGCTCCCAGCGACGCGCACACCGGTTCTCCAAACGCAACATGAGCCACTGCGCCTCCTTCAAAGAAGGTCGAGGAACGCCGTTTCGTCAGATCGATAAACTGATCCGGCAATACCACGTCGCCGGGCTTCATCGATTCCTTCATGCTGCCGACGGCACTGACGGAAATGACACGCCGTACGCCGAGCGATTTCAATGCATAGATGTTTGCCCGGTAGTTGA
>DATLWP010000417.1:0-2215 GCA_035576265.1 Candidatus Polarisedimenticolia bacterium | reverse complement strand
GGTGAGGCGCGAGGGTCAAAGGATAGAATCAAAGGCAGCGCGGGAGATGAGCGAGAACGTGCGCAGCGGTTCGATGCGCCGAGGAGAAGGGAAAGATGAGCCACAAGGGAGCGATCTTCGCGATTCTCGCGGGACTGTGTTTTTTCGCAAGCGCGCGACGGGTGCAGGCGCAACAAGCTGCTGCCTTAGCACCGGAAGTGAGGGAATTCGTGGCGGTGGACGCGCCGGTGGTGGCGCTAACGCACGTGCGCGTGGTGGACGGAACGGGTGGGCCGGCGCGGTCGGACCAGACCATCGTGATCTCCGGCGGGAAGATAAGCGTCATCGGAGATGCGGGCACAGTTTCGATTCCCGCGGGAGCACGAACGATCGACGGCGCAAACAAGACTGTGATTCCCGGCTTGGTGGGAATGCACGATCACATGTTCTATCCCTCCGGCGGCGATACGGCGGTGGCGATCTACAACGAAATGGGATTCAGCTTTCCGCGGCTGTATCTGGCGGGCGGCGTGACATCGCTACGGACCACCGGGAGCCTGGAACCGTACACGGACCTTGAACTGAAGAAGCTTATAGACGAAGGCAAGTTGGCCGGGCCGAAGCTGCACGTCACCGGGCCGTACATCGGAGAGTACGGGGACGGTATTCCACAAATGCACACGCTGACGGGGCCGGACGATGCGCGGCGGATGGTGGGCTACTGGGCCGATGAGGGAGCAACGTCGTTCAAATTGTATATGAGGGTCACACGAGCGGAAATGGCAGCGGCTATCGAAGAGGCGCACAAGCGAGGGTTGAAGATCACGGGGCATTTGTGCTCGGTGGGATTTCGAGAGGCCGCGGCGCTGGGAATCGACGACCTGGAGCACGGACTTCTGGTCGACACGGAGTTCGACCCCGACAAGATGCCGGATGTTTGCCCGCCGGATGCGCTGACGGAGAAGACCCTGGCCGCGATCGACGTGGAAGGCGCAGCGGTGCAGAAAACGATCCGCGATCTTGTGCAGCACCACGTGGCGCTAACATCCACACTTTCCGTTTTTGAGACCTTCGTTCCCAACCGGCCGCCCCTGGAGCAGCGCGTGCTCGACGCGATGGCGACGGAGCCGAGAATCTCCTACCTGGCGAGGCGCGCGAAAATCGGAGAGAACGCGGCGAAGTCTCCGATGTCCGCTCTATTCAAGAAAGAGATGGAGTTCGAACGTGATTTCGTGAAGGAAGGAGGACTGCTGCTGGCAGGAGAAGACCCCACGGGCTACGGAGGGGTGCTAGCGGGATTCGGCGACCAGCGCGAAGTGGAATTGCTGGTCGAGGCGGGATTCACGCCCGTCGAGGCCATTCACATCGCCACGGAAAACGGGGCGCGATTCCTCGGCGAGGACGACCAAATCGGAACGCTGGCTGCGGGGAAGGACGCGGACCTCGTGCTGATCGACGGCGATCCGTCCTCGAAAATAGCGGACATCGAAAAGGTGGAGATCGTGTTCAAAAACGGCGTGGGCTACGATTCTGCAAAGCTGATCGAATCGGTGCGCGGCTGCGTTGGGCTGCATTGAGCGCGGCGCCGGGGCGACGCGCCTATTTATTTGGCGGCTTCGAGTTCGGCGATGAGGGCGGGGACGATCTCAAAGAGATCGCCGACGACACCGTAATCGGCGACTTCGAAGATGGGGGCGTTCGCGTCCTTGTTGATGGCGGCGATGGTGCGCGAGCCCTTCATGCCAACGACGTGCTGAATCGCACCGCTGATGCCGAGCGCGAGGTAGAGCTTGGGCGCGACGGTCTGGCCGGAGCTGCCGATCTGGCGGTCCATGGGCACCCAGCCTTCGTCGCAGATGGGGCGCGAGGCAGAAATTTCCCCGCCCAGAAGCTTGGCTAGTTTTTCGGCCATGGGAATATTTTCAGCGGCCTTGATGCCGCGGCCGACCGAGACGAGGACGGGCGCGGCGGTGAGGTCCACGGCCTGCTTGGCCTCTCGGAAAAGTTCCAGCGGCTTGGTGCGAATCTGCTCCGGCTGCAGGTCAACGCTCAGAGGTTTGACGGGCGCCTTGCCGCTCGCGTGCTTGGCGGCGAGATCGGCGCGAAACGCGCTGGCCTGAAACGTGACGAGTGACGGCCCGTCTCCGACGAAGGCGACGTCGGCAGCCGCGCGTCCCTGAAAGACCTGGCGGACGAAAATCAGCTTTCCGTTTTCGTGGCGATAGCCGATGCAGTC
>DATLWP010000416.1:0-9721 GCA_035576265.1 Candidatus Polarisedimenticolia bacterium | reverse complement strand
GAGCCGAGCGAGCCGCTCAACCCGCAGCAGGATCCTCGGTGGTACGCGGAACAACAGGCGCCGCTCGAGGAGGAGCTTGCGAACATCGAAAGCGGGGCGGGAACACTGCGTGAGTTCCGCGCCACGAGCACGGGGCTGCCGACCGGGCTCGTCTTGAACGCGCCTTGCCGGGGCATTACGACCGACAATCTGATCGAGCAGCTTGAGCTACGCCGTCGCGAAATCCGCCAGCGCCTCGACGAGCTTGACGACTTAGCGCACCGAAACGGCTTGGAGCCGGGCGCGATCGCGGAAGCGCGCGCTCTCGCGGAAATTCAACCGCAGCTCACGGCCGACCAACAGCGGGCTGCGTTGGCACAAGCGTATCGCGAGCGCTCCGACGAGCTGGCGCAAATCCGCGAAGTGATCGCGTCGATGCAGCAGTACGCCGCGGCCCAGGGCATGAGGTTGCTCACTCCAACGCCCGGTGCAGGCGGAAACATGACCACGGACCTCCTGCAGCGGCTCGACGCGCGGGCCAGTGCTCTCCAGAGCCAATTGAGCACCGTCGAAGACGACGCCCGGCGCGCTGGGTTCCAGCCAGGTCTTTTGCGCTGACGTTTCTTGCTTTCTCCGTTGTCTCATTGGTCTCGTTCTGTGCGGGGGCGGCTTGAGTCGGCGTCCTAAATGTTGATAATGGAGCGATCGGCATTCGGAGTAGGGCAGCAAAATCCGGGGAACGGGCGTCTATTCATCGATGAAGGCAATCATACGCTGGCTGACCATCGCGGTATCTTTCGTGCTCGCAAGCATGCTTGCTGCTACCGTGTCGGGAGCGCCTGGGGGTGCTCGTCGTTTGCCATCAGATCGGGCATCGGGCGCTACGTCTCATTCGCGCAGCAGCCGCGCTTCACTCCGAACCGTGCGCTATTCGCGGGAGGCGGGTTCGTCGCGACCGAAGTCGACGAAGCAGAAGAAGACGAGGAAGCGACGGAGATACCGATCCAGGCGAGTTCACCTGCCAAAGGCCCCGTCGCAGACGCGAATCAGTGAGATTCAGTCTGCGCTCGCCCGCAGCGGCTACTACGATGCTGATCCCAACGGCAAGTGGGACGCGAAGACCGTGGCGGCCGTGAAGAAATTCCAGTCTGAAAACAATTTGGACCCGACCGGCAAGCTGGACGCCCCGACGCTGCAAAAACTCGGCCTGGGTTCGGATATCGCCGGGGTTTCGGCGCCCAAGCCCATCGTACCAGCGAGCTGTTGCGATGAGTCGACGGCATCTGACCCGCCCGCACACTCGGCGCCATCGACGCAGGCGCCAGGGGTCAGTTCTGCGTCCCCGGGACATTCGTCTACAAGCTTGCCCAAGCCCTCGCCTACGTCGAGCTCATCGTCCGGCGCAGGCTCGACCTCGCGTTCCACTGCCGCAACGGCCGCCCCCCCGCGCTAACCCGATTGACGCTTGCTCTTCTAGCGTTGTCCGCGCGCAGCTGCTTCCAACCGCCTGAAGTGCGAGTCGCGCGCCTTGACGCTACGCAGTCTGCGCGCCGCGCTTCTTTCGTTTGGAGTCCCAGCGATACAGAAGCAGCAGCCCGGCGCCCACCACAAGAATCGTAATGCCGCCCGCTACTTGCAGGATTCTTCCTACCAGGGCGTGATATCTGCCTATGCTCGGATCGTACGTACAGCAATAGAGCAGGATTTGGTCAGTCACCGATCCGATCTTTTCCTTCGACGATTGCACGAGCGCCAGCCGCATATCTCGGTCCGGGAACCGGACTCCGTAGAAATACTGCGCGATTTTTCCGGCCGGCGTGATTACCACGAGCCCGGCCGCATGATAATACTGGCCGGTCTTGGGGTCGTAGGTGTATCGGAATCCAACTGCCTGCGTCAGCTGGTTGATCTGCGGTTCTTGCCCCGTCAAAAAATGCCATCCCGCGGCGCCGCTGGGATCGCCGTATTGCTGGATGTACGTCCGTTTGGTCTTGGCAGCCAGCGCGGGCGTCTCGCTGGGATCGAAGCTTACAGTCAGAGCCTCGAACTGATCTCCAAGGCGGAAGCCGAGATTCTTGAAGGACGCGGCCGCGCCTCGCAGTACCTCGCTGCAGAGCATCGGGCAGCTGTAATAGGCGAGAATCAATACGACCGGCTTTGTACCGAAGTAGGAGCGAAGCGCCACGGTCTTGCCGTTCTCATCTTTGAACGTGGCATCAAGAGGAACCTGCTGCCCGAGGTGCTGATCGATGCCAACCCCGCGCAGAATGGCCGGCACCTCCCCGGAGCTTGTTGTCGCGCCTGTCGCGGGTTCGACTTCGCCGACCGACTGCGCAGACGCGGAAATCGCAGCGCAACTCACCAGCAAGCCCGCCACAATGGCCGCTCTGATGCATGACTTTCGAGTCGCATCTCGTTTTACATTCATCTCCAGCCTTTCTATCGTGCTATGCCCCTGCTGCCCCAGGTCGCTGCTCCGCGGAAAGCGTTTTGTAGTACGGTCCATGAAGAGCCGAGCGGACGATCCATTCGGGCCATGATGCAGTCTAGCAAAGCTGAGGTGCACTTGCGGGCAGGTAATTCTACTTTTCGCGCCTCTTCTGCTGCGTGGCAATTTCCTTGCCACCAACGATTTCCCGGTGAGAAACGGCCGGTTGACCACCGGTCCGCGTTGACGCCCGTACCGCGGGCTTGTTACCCTGAACGTGCGAACTCCGATCCGTCTTTCGCACGCGACCGGCAACCTTGCCAGCTTCTACAGGAGGGCGCGTCATGGCTACAGCAGCTGCCCCAAGGGTTTACAAGAACTACATCAATGGCGAATGGATCGAGGCTCGCGGCGGCAAAGCCATCGAGAACCGCAACCCTGCGAATCGGGATGAGCTGATCGGCATCTTCCCGGCTTCCAGCCGAGAGGATATTGCGCTCGCCGTGGACGCCGCGAAATCGGCCTACGACAAGTGGCGCCTCACGCCGGCGCCCAAGCGCGCCGAGATCCTTTTCCGCGCCGCCGAAATTCTGATTCAGCGCAAGGAAGAATACGCCCGCCAGATGACGCAGGAGATGGGCAAGGTGCTCGCCGAAACTCGCGGCGATGTTCAGGAGGCCATCGACATGACCTACCTGATGGCAGGCGAAGGGCGCCGCCTGTTCGGGCAGACGACGCCCTCGGAACTGCCCAGCAAATTCGCCATGGCCGTGCGCGTGCCGGTGGGCGTCGCGGGCCTGATCACTCCGTGGAATTTTCCGATGGCGATCCCGTCGTGGAAAGCGATGCCTGCGCTGGTCTGCGGCAATACGATGGTTCTCAAGCCCGCGGAAGACACGCCGCTTTCCACCTACAATCTGACGCAGGCGCTGGCCGAGGCCGGGCTGCCTCGAGGCGTTCTGAACGTTGTCTTCGGCGAAGGACCAGAGGCGGGCGCGCCGATTCTCGAACATCCCGGCGTCACGCTGGTCAGTTTCACCGGCTCGACGGAAGTGGGCCGAATTGTTAACCAGGCGTGCGCGCCGGCGTTCAAGAAGTGCCATCTCGAAATGGGCGGCAAGAACATCATCATCGTGATGGACGATGCCAACCTCGACCTCGCGGTGGACGGAGCGGTCTGGGGCGGCTTCGGCACCACGGGACAGCGCTGCACGGCCGCCAGCCGCGTCGCCGTGCACAAGAGCGTGTACCGCGAATTTGTGGACAAATTCGTGGCCCGCGCGAAGGCGCTCAAGGTCGGCAACGGCCTCGATCCCTCCACGGAGATGGGGCCTTGCATCAACCAGCAGCAGCTCAACACGGTAATGAACTACGTCCAGATCGGCCGCAACGAAGGCGCCAAGCTCGCCACGGGAGGCAACCGCCTGGAGGGTGGCGCATGGGGGCTAGGCTGGTTCCACGAGCCGACTGTCTTCATCGACTGCGACCCTAAGATGCGCATTTGCCAGGAAGAGATTTTCGGCCCGGTCGTCTGCCTGGTTCCATTCGATAGTTTCGACGACGCGCTCAAGATCGCCAACGGTGTGACCTATGGCCTTTCGGCCTCGATCTACACGCGCAACGTCAACAACGCATTCCGGGCGCAGCGCGATCTCGAGACCGGCATCGTCTACGTCAACGCGCCCACGATTGGCGCGGAAGTCCACTTGCCGTTCGGCGGCACGAAGAACACCGGCAACGGCCATCGCGAATCGGCCCTGGCGGCGCTTGATTTCTACTCCGATTGGAAGACGCTCTACATCGACTACTCTGACCGCCTCCAGCGCGCCCAGATCGACAACGCCTGACGCGTTCCGGTGACGGATCGCGCTGTCTTCGTCCCGTGATGACCGGGCGCTGGGGCGATTCGCCGCGATTGACATGGTCGAGCGAGCTCCGCAAAATGGCTGAGGCTTGAGTGGGGACCATTTGGTATTCTGCACGGGGCAACAATCCAACCAAGTTAGGAGCGGGGCGGGCATCATAGTGCGGCCCGCAGATTTCCTTCGAAACGAGGACTCTTAGACGATGCGACGATCTCCATATCTAATTCCGGCAGCGTTCGTTCTGATGATGGCGCCAGGGCTTGCCGCGCAGACCAGCGATGCGGGTCGCGCCGCGGCTTCCACGCGTTCCTTCTCGCGGGCCGAAGCGGGTGGATGCGCCGGTTTCGCTGCAGATGAGGCCGGCGGAAGCGGGCGGCCCTCTGCAAAAGGCTCCGCCAGCGGCTTCAATGTCGGGAATCTCGATCGCTCCGTCTCGCCCTGCGAAAATTTTTACCAGTTTGCCGCGGGCGGTTGGATGAAGAACAATCCGATCCCGGCGGACCGCGCCAGTTGGGCCACGTTCAACAAACTCCAGGATCACAACCAGGATCTGCTTCATGAAATTCTCGAGCAGGCCGCCAAAGAGAAGGCCGCCACTCCCGGCTCGAATTGGCAGAAGATTGGCGACTTCTACGCGAGCTGCATGGACGAAAGCCAGGTCACCGCGGCCGGGCTGAAGCCGCTCGAATCCGAACTCGGCCGCATCGCGAAGATCGACGACGCGGCCGGCCTGCAATCCGAAATTGCCCGCCTCCAGCGCATGGGCGTCAACGCCGTCTTCCAATTCGGCTCCGAACAGGATTTGAAAAACAGCACGCAGGTGATCGCCGGAGCGGGGCAGGGCGGCCTCGGCTTGCCCGATCGGCAGTACTATCTCGATGACGACGCCCATTCGAAACAGCTTCGCAGCGAGTACGTTCAGCACGTCACGAACATGTTTACGCTCGCGGGCGACGGCGCTGCGGCTGCATCCGACGAAGCCAAAGTGGTGCTCGATCTCGAAACTGCGCTAGCCAAGGCGTCCACCAAGCGCGAGGATCTTCGCGATCCCGAAAAGAACTACCACAAGATGACGCTGGTGCAGCTGGGGGACGTCACCCCACATTTCTCCTGGGCCGGTTATTTCAAGGAAGTGGGCGCGCCGGTGCTGTCGGCCGCCGATATGGGCCAGCCGGACTTCTTCAAGGCCGTGGATGCCGCGATCGCCTCCGTTCCGCTCGCGAACTGGAAGATCTATCTCCGCTGGCACCTGATCCACGCCGTCGCGTCGGCGTTGCCCGAGCCGTTTGTCGACGAGAATTTCGATTTTTACGGCCGCAAGCTCACCGGCGCGAAGCAGATGCGCCCGCGGTGGCGCCGCTGCGTCCAGGCCACCGACGCGAATCTCGGCGAAGCCCTCGGGCAGTATTACGTGCAACGCTATTTCCCGCCCGAAGCAAAAACCCGAGCGCTCGTGATGGTCAAGAATCTCATCGCGGCCCTGCGCGACGACATCTCCACGCTCGACTGGATGAGTCCGGCCACACGACGGCAGGCCATCAAGAAGCTCGACGCGATCGCTCTCAAAATCGGCTATCCCGACAAGTGGCGCGACTATTCCGCGTATCGCGTCAGCCGCGGCCCCTATGTGGAGAACGTCCTGCGCGGCGCCACCTTCGAATTTGCCCGCGACCTGGCGAAGATCGGCAAACCCGTTGACCGCTCGGAATGGGGAATGACGCCGCCGACCGTCAATGCGTATTACCAGCCCTTGCTGAACGAAATTGTTTTCCCCGCTGGAATCCTTCAGCCGCCGTTCTTCGCTTTTCAAGCGGACGATGCGGTGAATTACGGCGGCATCGGCGCGGTCATCGGCCACGAGTTAACCCACGGCTTCGACGATCAGGGCGCGAAGTTCGACGCGCAGGGCAACTTGAAAAACTGGTGGACGCCCGAGGATCTGAAGAAATTCCAGCAGCGCGGCGAGTGTATCGCGCAGCAGTTCGCGGCCTACCAGGTAGAGCCCGGCCTGCATGAAAACGGCAAGCTCGTCGAAGGCGAGAGCATCGCCGATCTCGGCGGCATGACCATTGCGCGCGCCGCTTTCATGAAGACGCTCAAGGGCAAGCCCGCTCCCGCCCGCATTGACGGATTCACCGCCGAGCAGCGGTTTTTCCTTTCGTGGGCGCAGATCTGGGCGGCCAACGTGCGTCCCGAATACATGCGTATGCTCACCAAGGTGGATCCGCACCCGCTCGACAAGTTCCGCGCCAACGGGCCGCTCGAGAACACGCCGGCCTTCGCAAAGGCTTTCGGCTGCACCGCCAAGTCGCCGATGGTCCGGCCCGCAGTCAAGCGCTGCCGAATCTGGTAGCGGTTCGCAGCCTGCGGGGCGCTTTCGAGGAGACCGCCGAGCGGGGGGCTATCTCTTCTTGCGCACGCTCTTCTCGCCGAGGATTCGTTCGATCTGCGCGAAGTGGTTCAGATCGTGCCCCGCGAACATCCGAACGATTGTTTCCACGCTCTCCGGACCGCGCTCGGAATGCATCCCCTGGTGCTTCCACTGTTCCGGCGACAGCGATTTCAGCAGCGCCAGATTGGCTTCGCGCAAGGCACGATACTGCTCGAACGATTTCCGCGTGTCGCTCTGGTTGTACTGCAGCGCCTCCGCCCATGCGTCCTGATCGAATGCCTGGATCGCCGCGCCGGGCGCGCCCAGAATGGCCCTAACTCGGTAGCCGCCCACGAGCTCCGCATCTGCGAGGTGCGCCACGATCTCCGCGATCGACCATTTTTGTGGCTCCGGGCGCTTGCGAGCCTTCGCGGCGCTCAGGCCCTTTAGCAATTTCGCGAGCTTTCCCGGCGCTGCCGTCTGGAGTTTCACTGGGTCGCGCCCGTCCACGTAGCTGTACATCCGCTCCCGGTATTGTTCGGCTGTCTCCTGCATACGTTTCCTCCGCTTCGATCGCTTTCGTGATCGGTCCTGATTATAAGAGAATCGCCTCGCCCCGCTGGGCAAAAATTGCGCCGCCGGACACGGCCCTTCCGATGCCAATTTGGCCGACCGCTGCCGCGATCGCTTCGCCCCGCTGTTTCCGATTCTGGAAACTGCGCTCGCCAAACGCCAGGGCCCCGGCACCTCGGCGTCATACAATTGATGAAGGATTCGCAGGCTCACCGGCCGCTCGGGAAGCAGTAGGCCGCGGGCCTCGATGCAGGCTACTCTCAGAGGCGAACAACGTGGCGCTCAGAACGGCGGACTCCCGTCCCGCCAAGTCGCGCTTGAAACCCGAGGATCAGGAACTCGCGCGCAAGCTCGAAGAGCAAGCCGCGCTCGAGGCCGATCTCGCCGAGCGCGAGCTGCGTTCGGCCAATCTGCGCGCCGAACTGCGAGCGTTCGAGCGGCGCTACCTCCATTTTGTCGGCTCGCGCTACGCCGAACTCGACGAGTGGAAAGCGCAACTCGCGGAAAAAATAGCCCGCGAGCAGCCCGGCAGCGAACGTGCCCAGCAGGCCGCCCGCGAGGCCCGCGCCCGCGCGGGCGACACGAAATCCGCCGCCGGCGAGAAGGCCGCCAAGGAGCCCCGCGCCTTCCAATCCTCGCCGGAAATGAAGCGGCTCTATCGCGAGGTCGCCAAGCGCATCCATCCCGATCTCACCTCCGACCGCGACGACCGCGCCAAACGCCAGCAGTTGATGGCTGCCGCCAACCAGGCCTACGAGCAGGGCGACGAGGCGCGCCTCACCAAGATCTTGACCGAGTACGAATTCAGCCCCGAGGCCGTGAAAGGCGAAGGTCCGGGCGCGGAGCTCGTCCGCGTGATCCGCCGCGTCAGTCAGGCGCGCGGCCGCCTCGCCGAAATCGAAGCCGAGACGCAGGAGCTCGTGCGCTCCGATCTTTACCAGCTCAAATCGCGGGTGGACGAAGCCGAGAAGTCCGGCCGCGACGTCCTCAAAGAAATGATCGCCAAAGTGGAAGAGCAGATCGAGCTGGCCAAGCAGCGCCTCGAGAATGCCGAGCCACCCGCCTCCTGATGCCAACGCGCGAACAATCCCCGGGCAAGCACATCGTTCCAGCGCCCTCGCAAGCGCTGGCAGTGCGGTCGGCCGCGATCGTCGCCCGCGGATTGCGCGACCTCGCGCGCGATTCGAACTGGCTCGTCAAGAAAGTGTTCAGTGGCCGCTCGTCCCACCTGGCGATTTCACCGGCGGGACAGGTATGCGCCCTCTCTTCGCTCGTCCGGCAGGATACCGAACGCATCGCGCTCTACGACATCGAACTCGGCGTCCCGAGTCTCGCGCTCGGAGTGCCGGGCGAGACGGGGCAATGTCCTCCGGGTATGCCGTCGGCGTTTGCGTGGTCGCCCACGGCGCGCTACCTGGCGGCGGCTTGGGGTGCGTGGCAGCCCGAACTGCACGTCTTCGATCTCCACGGAAAGGCGTTTCTCGGCGCGTTCGGCGAGTTCTCGAATTTTCCTTCGCGCCTGGCCTGGTCCGACACTGGAAAGTATTTTGCCGCTGCGGCTGCAGGTGGAAGGGAAGGGCGCTTGCGGTTGTGGCAGGCGAAGTCCGAATCGCCGGGCGCTGCGCCCTTCGCGGGTGATCCAGCCGGCGAACTCGGCGTGCCGGAGTGTTGCGAATGGCCCGACTGGCAGGAACTCCATTCGCTCGAAGCCGAGGCCGCCGCTGATTCCGCGGACGGCAGCGCTCTCTCAGGATTTGGCCGCAGCGCATTTAGCCCCGACGAGCGCACGCTCTCGAGCGTCGTCGAGATCGAAGGCGAATGGGCGGACGATTCGATCGCCTTCCTCAGTGTGCCCGCCCTGCGGCGCCAACAGGTCTTCCACGCCCAGGGACACATCACCGATCTCGCCTGGACGTTCGACAGCCGCCGGCTCGTCTATTGCTCCGCCGGCCAGGCCAACGTCCTCGCGGCGGAAACCATGGAATCGGCGCCGCTGCCCTTCGGCGCAGAGCTGTGTGCCTGTCATCCGCACCTGCCGCTTTGCCTGTGCTTCAGCTCGTGGCTGAAAAATTCCGCAAAAGGCCGCCTGTTTCTCGTGGACCTGAATCGCCTCACGGTTTTCGACGAATACGCCGCCGAAGGCGTCGTGGACCTTCGCTGGAGCCTGGACGGCTCGAAAGCCTACGCCGTCACCGCCGAAGGCCTCGCCTACATCTACGAACCGCCCCTGCTCTGACGCCCTCCGGCCCCAACGGGAGGGGAAGTGCGGCGCCTGCCTGCCCCAGCGGTCACGCAGCATCACGCGAAACGCGCGCCGGTCATCTTCTCGCTCCATTCCCAGACGTCCGCCGTCAGCTTAGGGTCTCGCGCGAGCGGATTAGTCTCGGCCGGCTTGGACTTAATGAAGTATTTCCCGGAAACCTGCGCCACGTCCGGCGAGCTTGCGGCATATATGGACGTTTGCGCGCCCTGTACAGGGCTGAGAAGAAACGGCCGCAGCGCTCC
>DATLWP010000415.1:0-4576 GCA_035576265.1 Candidatus Polarisedimenticolia bacterium | reverse complement strand
CCGCACCGTGGGCGACCTCTTCGACACCACGCGCAACACGATGCCGATGAACCAGCCGGACAGCCTTACCGCGAAGCAATATGTAGACTTGGTCGCATACCTGCTGCAAGCGAATGGTTTCCCCGCGGGCAAGGACGAACTTACGGGCGATTCGCAGGCGCTGAAGGGCATCGTCATCGAAAAGAAGAGCAACACCAAGTAAGCGACAAAGACGAGAAGCCCGCTGCCATAGCCGCCGACGGGCCGACTCAACGGGCCTGTCGGCGCGGGTCCCCTCCCCCACTGGGGGTGAGCACTCGCGCTCCGACAAATCGTGCCTTGCAGAGATGACGCCTGGGGATTCACATTTAGCGTTAGATACACTTACTCCCATGCGCGCGTCTCTATTCGGCTGAAAATGCCAGTAGCACATTGCCGGGCATTCCGCTGCCCACATTGGCATACCCGGACCCAACGTAGAGCATTCCATTTACGACCGTCGCGCCCGGCCCGCCCATCGAACCGCCCTGGGCGGGAACCTTGTTGACCGTCGTGAATTGCTGCGCGGTATTGAACTGCCACAGCACCTTTCCATCTTTGGTCGAAAGCGCTCGCAGGATGCCGTCCCACCCGCCTGTGAAGACAGCACCGGGAATCAGCGTGGCGGCTGCGGACTGTCCGAAGCGCAACCCTGATTTAGTGCGATTCTCGCCATTCGAGCTCGGCTGGCCGAGATCATCGAGCGACTCGAGGCGGGTGCGCCATAGAACGCGGCCGGCCGCGAGATCGATGGCCGCAAACGTCCCATCTTCAAGCGGCACATAGATCGCCCCCCCACCGACCGCGCCGCCGAAGGCGATCTGGCCATTGTTGGGCGGCAGCGTCTCGGACAGGCTCACTTTCCAAATCAGAGCGCCCTTGCGATCGGGATCGAGAGCCAGCACCTCTCCGTTTTTGGGCGTCGCCAGCAATAGCTGCCGGCCCTTTGACAAATTCACAAGCACAGGCGAAGCACCGACATCGAGGTCCGGGCCGACGTTCTTGGGGCAATTTTCATTGGCCCCACCCGAAACGCATCCCACCAGGAACGCGTCGTCCGCCAGCGTTTGATAGGTCCACAGGAATTTGCCTGTATTCAGATCCAAAGCGACGATGGCGTCCGTGGTATTCGGTGCAGGCTCGGTGTAGGAGTCGCCCGTCCCGATGTAGAGCGCATGCCGCTGCGGATCAATCGTTGGCGTGTTCCACACGGCTGCTCCCGCGGGCGCCCACAATTGCACGCCGTGCGAATTCTTCTTGATCGGCTTGGGCTCCTCCGGGATGAGGAATGTCCGCCACAGCTCGTGTCCCGTATTGGCGTCGAGAGCAACCACGCTTCCCCGAAACGTGCAGCACTCATACGACGGATTCGGCCCGAATACCTCTTCGGTCGACGAGGTGGGCACGTAGAGGCGGCCCCGGTAGAGCGTGGGCGACCCGGTAATGCGCGCGGTGTAGTGGTTGCCCACCTGCCGTGTCCAAAGCAGCTTTCCTGTTGAGGCATCGACAGCGTAGGCGTTGCCGTGCATGTCGCCAAAGTAGACGGCGTACTTGGTGGGTCGGTGCCCCCAGATCGGGCCGACGCTCGGCGATGTGCGGACGCCGGACTTCGCAAGAAAGGACCAATAGACACACCCAGTGGACGCATCGAGCGAGTACACATAGCCATTGTCGCTGCCCACAAAAACCCGACCCGCTACGATGGATGGCTGGCCGTAGGCCGTGCCGCCCTTGGGAAATCCAAAGGCCCATTTCAACTTCAGCTTGGGAACCTGCTCTGCGGTGAGTCCGCCGCTCTTAGCGTTCGCGAAGCGCGAGTTGGCTAGATCCACGCTCCATCCGTTCCAGGAGGCTCCGACGGAGGGATCTCCGAGCGACGCATTGCTTGCGCAGCGGTTGGGCATCGTCTGAGCCGCGCCGGATTCCGTTCGATCGAGCGGCCGGCCGCCAAGATACTCAGCCACAAGTTGCTTTTCTTCGTCCGTCAAGCCCTTGGCGGGAATGTTCATGGAACCCGAGGTGAGAGCCGTGTAGACAGCTTCCGGGGTAAGCCGAACAAGCGACTTCAGATCGGGAGCGCGGTCCCCGACGGCAGGATTGCCGTGGCAGGTAGTGCAATGCTTCTCGAAGAGCCGCTGGCCCGGCGATACCGGTATCACGTTCTGTTCCTGGCCGCGCGCTGGATAGGCCGCTATCTGAACGCCAAGCGCGCAGAAGAATCCGAGCGCACGAAGAATCCGCACTATAGTCATGGCCGAGTTCCCTTTCGAGGGTATGCCTTCCCGGAGGTTTTCCCCATAACAAATGTTTGCCCAGCATCTATAGCAGAAGCCGTGCGAGTTCCGCAACCGCGACTTCGAGCGCTTGAGCGAGCTGGTGGCTCGCGCTACTGACTGCCGTGATAGTGCTTGGAGACGGCGAGTTCTTTGCAGGTGATGAATTCGAGAAGCGCCGGAACGCCGTTCTTCGTTTTCTCGATTCCGCGGCGGATGGCAGGGACGATTTCGGCGGGAGTGGTGACGCGCTCGCCATAGCCGCCGAAGGCGCGGGCCATCGCGGCGTAGTCGCCGGAAATGTCGGTGGCGCGATATTTTTCGGTCGAGACGGGCATGAGCGGAATTTCCATGGCCATGCTGAAATTGTTGAGCAAAATCGACAGGATGGGAATGCGTTCGCGGACGGCGGTTTCAAAATCCATGCCGGTAAAGCCGATGGCGGCGTCGCCCCAGACGTTGATACACAGCATGTCCGGGCAGGCGAGCTTCGCGCCCATTGCCAGGCCAAGGCCGTAGCCGAGCTGCGTGGTCTTGCCCCAGCCGATATACGTGAGCGGGCGCTGGGTGATCCAAAAAGGAGAGAGCTGATCGCGCGGGCTACCGGCGTCATGCGTGATGATCGTATTGGCCAGTTCCACGGTGCGCTGCAAATCCCAGATCACGCGGTAGGGCGAAAGCGGAACCTCGTCGGAAGTGAGTTTCGGCATCCATTCGTCGAGCCACGCTTTGCGTATACTGGCGATCTCACCGGCGATGGCGGACCGGTCGCGTGGCGCCTTGACGATCCGCTGGAGCTCGGCGCAAAGCGCGTCGAGTGTCAGTTGCGCGTCGCCGATGAGGCCGATATCGGCGCGAACGTCCTTGTTCAAGTGCGCCGGATCGAGCGTGGCGTGGATGATTTTCTTTCCGGGCGGCATGGTGATGCCGAAGGCCGTCTCAGTGAAGCTGCAGCCGATTCCCAAAATCCAGTCGGCTTTGGCGAGAAAATGCGGAACGGTGCGCGGGAACGAAAGGCCGCCGGAACCGAGCGCGAGAGGATGATTCTCCGGAAAGGCACTCTTGCCCTCGAGACTCGTGACCACGGGCGCGGCGAGCGTCTCAGCGAGTTTGCGGAGGGAATCCCAGGCACGCGCATAGTGAATTCCCTGACCGGCGTAGATGACGGGATTCTTCGCATCTGCGAGCGCCGCCGCCGCGCGGCGCACGTCCGCGATATCGGGGCCGTACCGCGCCGCGATGGCTGGCTCGTAGTTGAAAGGCTCAGGAACTTCTTCCGCGAAAAGATCCACCGGAATCTCGATCAATGCTGGGCCGCCGCGCCCGTTGCGCAATCGGGAAAAGGCGCGCCGGAAAACATCAGGAATCTGCGCGGGGGACGCCAGGGGCTCCGCGGACTTCGTTACCGAGCGCATGCTGGCAGCCGAGTTGAAGTTCGGATCGACGTGCGCGAGGCGGCGTGCGTAGCCCATGGGCAGGACGAGGATCGGCACGGACTCGCTATAGGCCTGGGCGACGCCGCCGAAGGAGTTCTCCGAACCGGGACCATGCTGCATGGCGAACACGCCGATCTTCCGCCCGCTCGAAAGGCGGGAGATGGCGTCCGCCATGTGCAGCCCCACCCGTTCCTGGCGGACGATGATCGGGCGGATGCCGGCGCATGCCGCGGATTCGAGAACGTGATTCACCGGATAACCGATGATGACCTCCACGCCCTCGCGTTTCAGAATTTCGGCGATCGCTTCGCCAACCTTCATGCGCTATCTCCTAAGGAAACGATAACCTCGCCCGGCGCCCGGTGGGGCGTCTCGCGGGCAATATTGCGGACTGCCATCATGCACCGGAACGGGCGTCAACTAGCCAACAAAAATTTGAAGATACTGGGTAGAATGGGCGCGGCCAGGTCCGATTCCGCGCGCTCTGTTGCGTGGCGCGCATGGTTGAGGGGCAGCTCGAGGATACAGCGCGATGAACCGACACGAACGTAGAGTTGCGTCGCCGCATGTCGTCAACATCGAAGATTTGCGGCGCATGGCGCAGAGGCGCGTGCCGAGGGCGGTGTTCGAATACGTTGACGGCGGGGCGGAAGGCGAAGTGACGATGCGGGAAAACTGTCGCGCCTTCGAGGAGGTGACCTTTCGCCCGCGAAACGCCATGGCCATTTCCGGCTGCAGCCTGCGCACGAAGGTGCTGGGCGTCGAGCTGAGCATGCCCTTGCTGCTGGCGCCCTGCGGTTTCAGCCGCATCATGCATCCCGAGGGCGAAGTGGCTGCGGCGCGAGCGGC
>DATLWP010000414.1:0-12360 GCA_035576265.1 Candidatus Polarisedimenticolia bacterium | reverse complement strand
CTGAATACGCTTGATGCCTTTCCAACTCTGCTGATTCGCGACGGCCGCCCCATCCTTGAAAACGACCTACACGAAGAGGTCGCCATCGGGCATGCGTGGAGCAGGCGAGCGGATGTCAGTGTAGCAGTGTTCCATGACGCTTCCGCTCACACGGCTGTTATTGGTCGAGGCGGCGAGACCAATCCCGATTTTCTGCAGGATTACTTCTCGGCCGCGTTCGCCTACGACGGAGGCGCCTCGAGTTCGACCGGAGCCCGGCTGGCGTATCGCCAGAGGGTCACGGACAATCTGAACACGACAATCGTCTACGCTTACGCCGGCGCGCTGGCGCCGCGCGGCGACATGGCTTCCGCGGCGGCGGGCTTGCGTGATCAACTGGCTACACGATACCGGCAGAGTGTGGCGGGACGGGTATCGACCACGGTCCCTTTGCTAGGGACGAAGCTGATCGCGTGCTACAAGTGGCTCGACGGACCAACGGTCTCGCGACAGGATTCCTACGGCGAGTCGCTCTACCACGTCGATCCCTATCTGGGCATGGAGATTCGCCAGCCCCTGCCCAGCGTTATCCCCGGGCACATGGAAGTCCAGGCCAACATGGGCAACTTACTGGCTCAAGGTTATGTTCCAATTTCAACAAACGACGGATTTGTAATACTGGTTCCTTCTTACCGTTACTTCCGAGGTGGAGTTAGCCTGCAGTTCTGACGCTCGGGATAATCTACCGGAATTTGGAACAGCTATTCCGCAAAATTGGATTCGGTGAAGTGGTGTCGCCAGCCATTTCCCGTAACAGACTGTCAGCAAGTAGGTTAGCTGAAATGAAACGATGATTCGCTGGAAACAGACGTGCTGGCGTAGAATGCCATAGTCAAGGTTCCGAGTGTCTTCAGATGAACGAGCATCTGCGAATGCGGTTGGGGGCAGTTACGCTGGCGTTGCTGACGCTGGCTGCCGTGATTTTCGCCGCCCTGAACTTCCAGCAGCGTTCGCGGTTCGTCCTCCCCGATGACGGTGTCACGTGGATGCAGACGGCTCAGGGCATCGTGGCCTGGCACGTAGTCACCGGAGGACCTGGGGATCGCGCCGGGATCAAAACGGGTGACTACGTAGAGGCGATCCGAGGCACGGCCATTCACCGCGCCACGGACGTCACCCGGATTCTGTGGCGCACGGGGCCGTGGACGCAAATCAAGTACGACATCCGCCGGGGCGACGAGACGTTTCAGGTGCCGCTGGTTACCGCGCCCCAGGAAACATCGTCATCGCTCGAGAGCTATTTGCGGGTGACCGCGCTCCTGTATCTTTTCATTGGGCTGTTCATATTCGTCCGGCGGTGGAACGCACCGCGCGCGATCCATTTCTACATCTTCTGTCTCGTCTCCTTCATCCTCTACAGTTTTCATTACAGTGGCAAGCTGAACTCCTTCGATTGGATCATCTACTGGAGCAACGTCGTGGCGCTTCTATTGCAGCCGGCGCTGCTCGTGCACTTCGCGTTGGTTTTTCCCGAGCGCCGCGGGACGCTGTGGCCCAGACTGACCGCGGTCTACAGCATTCCCGTGGCGCTGCTCTTCCTGCATGTCTTCGTTGCCACCGGAACGCTCGATTTCCTTCCCTCGATCGGGGCTCGAATCTTTCTCGACAAGACCGAGACCTGCTACCTCGGGCTCTATTTCCTGCTGGCTGCGGCGATCTTCCTGGCGAGTTACCTACGCGCGCCGAGCGGCGTGTTGCGACAGCAATTGAAGTGGGTGACGGGAGGAACGCTGGCTGGAATCCTGCCGTTTTTCGCCCTCTATGTTTTGCCCGGTTTAGTGGTGGACGTTCCGCCGGCCTGGATGAAACTTTCGGTCTTCTCACTGGTGCTGATTCCGCTCTGTTTCGGGTACGCCATCATCCGCTATCGGCTGATGGATGTGGATATCATCTTCAAGCGAGGTCTGGCGTACACCTTTGCCACGGCGGGCGTCGTGGCAATCTATTTCGCGTCCGTTGCGATCATCGGCGAACTCTTCCACACGGCTTGGCCGGCGGGACCTGCGGGCGGCGTGATCGCCATCGTAGTCGCCGCGTTTCTCTTCCAACCGTTGCGCGATTGGGTGCAGGCGCGCCTCGATCACTTTTTCTACCGCGACCGGCTCGACTACCGCCGCACGCTGATCGAATTCGGCCGGGCGCTAACCAACGAGGTACGCATCGAGCCTTTGCTCGGCTCCGCGCTGGACCGGATTTCGCAGACACTGCTCGTCGACCGCCTCGCCGTCTTCCTGGAGGAAGCGGCAGATCCGGGGCGTTTCGCTCTTTCGCGCTCAATGGGGGTGAGCCAGGAAGGCCCACTCGATCTCAGCTTCCTGAACCCCGAGCGCCCGGCCCTCCAGCGCGGCTGCCTGTTCTTTGAATCGGCGCGTGCCGCCACCGACGAAAGCGAATCAGTGCGCCGCACGCTCGAAGAACTCGGTCTGAACTATTTCATCCCCTGCCGCTTCCGCGACCGAACCGTCGCAGTTCTCGGTCTCGGAAAGACGGTCGACGGAGACTACCTCTCAAGCGACGACCTCGAATTGCTTTCGACGATCGCAGGGTACGTGGCCATCGCGATCGAAAACGCACAGCTTTATCAGTCTCTCGAGCAAAAGGCCCTGCAGGTCGAACGACTGAAGGACTTCAGCGAAAACATCGTCGAGTCGCTGCGGATCGGCGTCCTCACGGTGGATCTTGAAGACCGCATCGAATCTTGGAACCCGCAACTGGAAGAACTGCTCGAGATTTCGCGCGGCGACGCGCTGCACCGCAAGCTCGAGGAGGTGCTGCCGCGCGACCTGGCTGGCGAAATCGCCACGCGCGCGATGAGCGAGCACGTCTCCGGGATCTACCGGTTTCACTTGCAGACGCGCAGCGGCCGGCATCTGGTGATCAACGTCTCGCTCGCACCGCTACTCGGCAAGAGCGGCGCGCGGATGGGCCGGCTGATCCTGCTGGATGACATCACACAGCGGGTGCGCCTGGAAGACCAGTTGGTTCAGACCGAGAAGCTCACGTCGCTCGGCCTGCTGGCAGCGGGCGTGGCGCACGAAGTGAATACCCCTCTCGCCGTCATTTCCAACTACATCCAGATGCTCGCCAAGCAGATCCCCGCGGACGACCCGCGGCAGAAGACCATCGATCGAATCGTGAAGCAGACCTTCCGCGCGAGCGAGATCGTCAACAATCTGCTGAATTTCTCGCGCACGGGCGGCGCGGAGCCCGTCGAGGTGGACCTGAATTTCGTGCTCGAAGAAACACTGACGCTCGTGCAGCACCCCTTCAAGACAGCCCGCGTCAGCGTGGTGCGGAATTACCAAAAACAATTGCCGCCGGTTCTCGGCTCGACGACGCGTCTCCAGCAGGTATTCCTCAACCTGTTCATGAATGCGCGCGACGCCATGCCCGGCGGCGGCATGCTCGAAGTTCGCACCGCCGCGCGCAACGGCTCGGTGGAAATCGAGGTGACCGATACCGGGGCGGGAATTCCTCCGGAGCACCTCCACCGCATCTTCGATCCCTTCTTCACCACCAAGGCTTCCGGTAAGGGCACCGGGCTGGGCCTCTCGGTGAGCTACGGCATCATCAAGGAACACGCCGGCAAAGTAGACGTGCGATCGACGCCCGGCAAAGGCACTTCTTTCCGTCTGGAATTCCCCGCGGCCAGGAAGGCCGTACATGCCTAGAGGAACGATCCTCGTAGTCGACGACGAAGTCGAAATCCGCGAAGGACTTCAGGCCCTTCTGACTTCGGAAGGTTTCGACACCACGCTGGCAGAAACCGGGGGCAGCGGCCTGCAAAAGCTGGAAGAGCGGCCGTTCGATCTGCTGCTGCTCGACGTTAGCTTGCCCGATCGCAACGGCTTGGATATGCTCCGGGAAATCCGGCGGCGCGATCCACACCTGCCGATCATCCTGATCACCGCCTTCGGCTCCATCGACATGGCGCGTGCCGCCTTCAAGAGCGGCGCACAGGACTACATCACCAAGCCCTGGTCGAATGATGAGCTGATCACGCAGGTTTCTCTCGCCATCGAGGGCCGCCGCCTGCGCGAGGAAAACGTCCAGCTCAAGCGCGCCCTCAAGCAGCGCTACAACTTCCCGAATATCGTCGGCAAGAGCGAGAAGATCCTGGCCGTGCTCGATCTTGTGGGACAAGTTGCTCCGTCGCGGTCGACCGTGCTGATCACGGGCGAAAGCGGTACGGGCAAGGAACTGATTGCCAAGGCCATCCACGCTGCTTCGCCGCGCGTCGACAAAGCCTTCATTCCGATCAACACGGGCTCGATTCCGGTCGATCTGCTCGAATCGCAGCTTTTCGGCCACGTGAAGGGGGCGTTTACGACCGCGATCGCCTCGAAAAAAGGGCTCTTTGAAGTAGCCGATCAGGGCACGATCTTCTTCGATGAGATCTCAACGATCGGCCCGGAGACGCAAGCCAAGCTCCTGCGCGTGATCCAGGAGCGTGAGTTCATGCGCCTCGGCGGGACCGACACCATCAAGGTCGACGTCCGCATTCTCGCCGCTTCCAACGACGATCTGAAGAAACTCGTTCGCGATGGCCGCTTCCGCGAAGACCTATTCCACCGTCTGAACGTGATCTCGATTCACCTGCCGCCGCTGCGCGAGCGCAAAGAAGATGTTCCGCTGCTCATCGACCGATTCCTCGAGCAGTTTTGCCGCGAAAACAACAAGCCGTCGCGCCGCTTCACCTTTGGCGCCATGAAGCTGTTGATGGACTACGACTGGCCGGGGAATGTCCGCGAGCTCGAAAACGCGGTGGAGCGTGCCATCGTGCTGTCGGTCGACGAGTCGATGGACGCCGATCTCCTGCCCGAAAGCGTGCGCACCCGCGAGGTCATCAAGGGCGTACGGCTGCAGCTGGCCGAATTTCTGTCGCCGCTGCCCGATGAAGCCGGCTCCCGCAGCGCGGCTCCTGGTCCGTCGCTTTTCGAGATTCTCGAAGAGGTCGAGCGGAGGATCATCGTGGAGATGTTAGAGCGCACCGGATGGAACCAGACCGAGGCCGCCGAGCGTTTCCAGATTCCACTCTCCACACTCAACCAGAAGATCAAGCGCCTCGGCATCGAAACCCGCCGCCGCTCCGGAGCCGCCCGCGGAGCCGCCATCGGCTACGGCGAAGATGCAGCCGAATTCTCGGCCGGAAAGTAAGTCTTCCCTGGGCACACACCTCGAGCTTTTCCGGAAGGAACGGACGCCACTTCTCAAAACGCGCGTCAGAGATGCCGATACAAACGCTTTGCCGCTTCAGGGCCGGCCGCTCGATGCGCGCCTGGCCGCTTGGTCGCGCATGCTGTCGGGCTGGAACTCCGGGAAGGTTTGCGATAGGCGCCGGGCCTTGCCTCAACGGCCAGCGCGCTGACCAGGGCTAGTTCGTTGCGGTGCCTGATGCTTTGTAGCCGGGTGGCAGAATCGCCGCCGAAACGTCCGCACGCGAGAGGTCCACGCCTTCGAGCTTCGCTTCGCGCAAAATCGCTGTCTTCAGGTTTGCGCCGTCGAAATTCGCGCCCTCGAGCAAGGTGTCGCGGAAATTGGCCGCTCCGCAATCCGCGCGCTGGAGGATGGCGTGCCGCAGGTCGGCGCGAAAGATTTCGGCTCCGCCGATGCGCGCTTCGGTGAGGTCTGCGCCGGCTAGATTTGCCTCGGTAAAATCCGCCTTACGCAAATCGCCTTTCCGAAGTTTCGCCTCGCTCAAATCTGCCGACACGAGCTTTGCCTCGCGCAGATTGGCTCCTTCGAGATTCGCGCCCCGGCAATTCGCGTAGGTAAGGATCGCCCGTTCGAGATTTGCACGGGAAAGATCGGCGCCCTCTAGATCGGCGCGCGCACCCCCGTCTTCACCGCGCACAAATCGCGCATGCGCGGCGAGAATCTCCGAGAGCGGCTTGCCTTTGTGACGGATGCCGTTCGGGGAGCGCAATCCCCCGCCTTTCAAAGCACTCAGGATGCCCATAACCGTCCACCGTATGAAATGGAAACTGAGCGCCATTTTACTAAACTGCGTGTCGCTGTGCACGTCATCCGGAAGGCCGTTTCTGCAGTCGTGTGATAACTTGAAGGAGATGCACATTGCCGCGAAACACGGCTCTGAGCCTGACGGCCGGAATCACGACGGAAACGCGAGGGCCCGGCGCTCGCGTAGGATCGTGCGTCGTGCGACGGCGGCCGCCTTGCTGGGAATGCTGCTGGCAGTCGGTCTCTGCCTGATCGGCCGGTGGGCATGCGCGCCTCGGGTGTCAGCGCAGGATATTCCCGGCGCGCCGACGGAAGAAATCGTCGCGAACCTCGCGGCCGGGCGGGTGGTGATCGCCGTCGTGAAGAACGCCATCCTGGTCGCCACCGTCGAAGAACCATTGGAAGCGGAAACGCGTCCCCCCACGCCCGTGGCGCTTGCAAGCGAGCGTCTCGGCGTGATGCTGGGCGCCGTCGAATGGTGGTCGCCATCGTCGCAGCAGGAAATCGCGCGCCTCGACAAGGAGCTTCCACACCTTCGCAGCCTCGCGGTCACCACGACTCCTCATCTCGGGCAATCGCAGGGCGGCGATGAAGCCACGGATATCGAAGCTATCGGCAAGGGTCTGCTTAGCCGGCTGAATGAGGTCGCCGAGGGCCTTCACGGCAAGGTCAACTCGCCCGCGAACGAGCCCATCGCCGAACTGATCGTCGCCGACTATCTCACAGGCTACGGCCCCGAAGTTTGGCAGCTTGCTTATCGGATCAAACAGGAAGAGCAGCGAGCCGAATACTGGACCACGCGCGTCCTGCCGCCCGCATATCTGCAGTTCTGGCCGCCGGAGAAGAACCAGCCGCGCACGCTTGTGGAATTCCATTACCCGCCGGAAAACGCGCCGCCGTCGTTGCTTGATCTGTTGCGCGGAAAGGATCCGCGCCTCGAAAAAATTCGCAGCTCGGATGCGAAAATGGCGGGAGTTGCCGACCGCCTCCTCGCGGGGGAAAGCAACAAAGTGTCTGCCGACGACGCTACGCAGTTCCTGCGCGCCGCGCTCGACGCCATCGCTCCTCCCCAGGCTCGGGAGACCATGGCCATGATCCGCCCGGAAACCGGCTTTGCCTGGGTTCTGCCGCCGCCGGAAGAGCCGACCGAGCGCCGGCAGCCCGAGCGGCCATCCAACGCCCCTACGCTCGCGAAGCCGCCGCAGCGGTAGATTTTGAACAGTGAATCGGCACGAATCGCCGTTCAAAAAGAACGAGGTCTTGATTGTCCCAACCGGAGAATTCAGGATTTCTGCTTGTCGGCCAGTTGCTTTTTCAGGCGGGCGTTTTTCTCGGCGACGGAGCGCGCCAGTTCTTCCTTGTGGCCGACGAGCTTGAGGGCGATTTCCGGATCGGAAAGTGCGAGGATTTCGGCGGCGAAAATTGCCGCGTTGACGGCGCCGGCCTTGTCGATCGCCATCGTGGCCACGGGGATCCCGCCGGGCATCTGCACGGTCGAAAGCAGCGCATCCATGCCGTTCAGCGCGCTGGTGGCCATCGGCACACCGATGACGGGCAGTGTCGTATGCGCCGCCATCACCCCCGCGAGATGAGCCGCCGCTCCCGCAGCTGCGATGATCACCTTCAGACCGCGGCCCGCGGCCGTCGTCGCGTACTCGCTTGCTCGCGCAGGGGTGCGATGGGCGGAGAGAACTTCGATCTCGTGCGCGATGCCGAATTTGTCGAGCGTCTTTCCGGCTTCGCTCATTACGGGGAAATCCGTATCCGACCCCATGACGATTCCCACGAGCGCCGTCTGTTGCTTGCCTCCCGTCGTCACGTTGTGGCTCTCCTTATATTGCTTCCGCATGCCCCGCTGGGCATTGCGCCACCTCAGTTCAGCCGCGGGGGGCCTTCGCGGCAGCCTGTTCCTCGGATGCCGTCGCTCTTCCATCGTCTCTTCGCCCGACGCCATGTCGGCCGATGTCGCTCCGATAAAAAGCTCCGTCGATCCGAATCTTACCGGCCGCCTCATATGCGACCTCGCACGCTCCTGCCAAGCTTTCGCCCCTCGCGCTGACTACGAGCACTCTGCCACCGCTCGTGCTCCACACCGTCTCGCTCCGGCGTGTGCCGGCGTGGAAAACGACGGCCCCTGGTACCTTCGCCGCTTCCTCAAGCCCGTGGATCGGGACGCCCGTCTGCGGATCGGACGGATAGCCCTTCGACGCAATCACGACGCAGACGCTTGCCCCCGGGTGCCATCTCGCCTCGAACTTCCCGAGCGCGCCGCCCGCCGCTTGTACACACGCCTGCGCCAGATCGAAATCGGCGCGCAACACAACTGCTTCTGTTTCCGGGTCGCCGAGCCTGCAGTTGTACTCGAGCACTTTGGGCCCGCTTGCGGTCAGCATCAATCCGAAATAGAGGAAACCGCGGTACGCCATTCCCTCTTTCCGCAAGCCCTCGAGTGTGGGACGTACAATTTTTTCGATAAGGGTCTTCTCAAGCGCTGGCGGGAGAATCTCGTCGACGGAATACGCTCCCATGCCGCCCGTGTTCGGGCCTGCATCGTTGTCGTAGGCGCGCTTGTGATCGCGGGCGGGCGCCATACGGATAAAATCCTTGCCATCCGTAAGGATGATGTAGGAGAGCTCGTCGCCAGCCAGCCCTTCCTCTAGCAACACGCGCCTTCCGGCGTCGCCGAATTCGCTTTTTTGCATCAGCCGGTCGATGAACGCAGCAGCTTCATCTACGGAGGACGTTACCAGCACGCCCTTGCCGGCGCAGAGGCCGTCCGCCTTGATCACCGAAGGCCATTGCACGGAAGCCAGCGCCGCATGAGCCTCGGCCGCGGAATCGAAAATCCCGTAAACCGCGGCCGTCGGAACCGCGTGCCGCTCCATGAATTGCTTGGCGAAAATCTTGCTGCCCTCGAGCTGCGCTGCATTCTGCTCTGGCCCTAGAAGAACAAGCCCGCGCCTCGCAAACTCGTCTGCGATGCCGAGCACCAGCGGCAGCTCAGGTCCCACAACAGTCAAATCCGCGCCCAGCCTCGTCGCGAGGTCCGCGGCGGCTTTCACGTCCTTCAGATCGAGCGGCACGCATTCAACATCGTTTGCGATGCCCGGGTTACCCGGCGCGCACCAGACCTTCTCCACGGAGGGGCTCTGCCTGAGCTTCCACACAATGGCATGCTCGCGTCCGCCGCCGCCAATGACGAGAATCTTCATGGTTGTTTGCCGAAGAGAATCAAGAACGATACGGCGGCGCGTCCGCCGGTGTCAACAGGAGTTCGGCGCCCACATCCGGGTCACTTTCCGATCGGCGCATTCTACAAAAGGGAATTCCAAGCGAACTGCTTCCCCCGCTTCTCGGAGGCAAAAAAAGCGCAGAGGGGTTTCAATAACTTTGAGAGAGCAAAGGCGCAGGCCTGACACCCAATTGCCAGGCGCGGCTCCGATCACGCGAGGGCGGCTAACCAAAAAGCACCAGCCGCCCCATGCACGATGGGTATCTGCCGAGCCGCTTGCGTCTACTTCGCGGGCTCCCAGAGTTCGACGAATCCACCAACGTCCGGATCGCGAAGGATCACGGCGCGGCCGTCCTTCACCTTTACGATGCCGCCGTCCGACACTGTTATGGCGCCGGCTGCTTTGGCTCGCGCGTATACCGCGTCTATATCGGTTACCTGAAAGCCGACGTAGTTCACGTTGACGTCGGCAAAGTGCTGGTCCGGAGGTTGTTTGCCCTCATTCTGCGGAGAGCCGAGCAATTCCAGCCGCACGTTTTCGTCCGTGGTCGCCTGCGGGAACCAACCATTGAGCATGGTCATTCTCGGACGAGTGCCGTCGGCGGGTGGCGGGGGCAGCGGCGGGTAATCTCCGCCCAGAGTCACCTGATAAAACGCCAGCGCCTTGGCAGGATCGATCACGTTCAAGCCGATGTGGTTGAAGCCAGCCTGTTTTCCCAGTCTTTCGATGTTGGCCGCAGTCGCGGTGGAATTCGAAACCTTGGGCCCTTCGGGAGGCGCCCCCGGCGCGGGCTTCATTTTTGCGAATAGCTCGATGAACCATCCATCGGGATCCTGCACGAATACGAACCTGCGCGGCCCGTTCGCCGGGCCAGCCGGAAATCCCATTTGAGGTACTACCAGGAGTCCCGCGGCCTTCAGCTTATCCATGACGGGGTTGCAGTCGTCCATCACCGTCACGTCCATGTGCCCGGCGCCAAGGGCCGAAGACGTCAGCTTACTCCAGTCCTTGCGTTCGATTCCGCGATATTCGCGCAAAATCAGCGGAAACGGTTTGTCAGACACCGAGCTGGGCATGTTAATGATCGCGGTGCGAGACTCAGCGCCCTTCGTGCCGCCGAGCCGGTTGGCCTCTTTGTCGACTTTCCAATCCGTTCTGCTCGCCACTGGATAACCGAGCGTCTCGTAGAACTTGACCGTAGCATCAAGGTTTGCTACCTGGTGGCCATCGAACGCCATGCCAAGCACGTCGGCTCTACCCTTGTCCGCTCCGGCCTTCGGCCCGCGAGCGGCCGAGCGCGCGAGACCCATGCTTGCCATCGCGACCGTAAGGGCGCAGGCCGCAATAATGACTCCAAGATTGCTCGATAACAACGAACCCACTGCCTTTGACTTTTTCATGAACGCTCCTTCCGCCTTCCTCTCCCGCGACCGTGCCCGCCATGGCGCGCGTCGCTCCAGAGACGATCGAATGCCGCCGGCAATCCTGAAGCCTCGCTTCGTCCACTCGATTGCTGGTCGCTTCTGATGCCGCTGAATTCTACACCGTTGGGCGCGGACCATAGAAGCTTGTTTTGTATTCGTGAATTCCTACTCACCCAGCTGCATTGAGCCTCGATGAGCCGAATCGGCCGAAACCGGCCCACTGAACCGCCATTCGTTCAGCTTGCCCTCCCGCGGCAAAAATGATTTCATCGCAGTTGATGCCCTGGGATTTCGCGCTCATATTCATTTTCCTCGCCACGGTCGTCCCCTGGCTTGGCAGGCGTCGCGTTCGCCAGTTGCTGCAAGCGCCCGAAACAACGAAGAGCGATCGGCTCGAGCTATACGCCTCCACTGTGGCGTCGCAATGGATCATCACTGGCGTGATTCTGTGGCGGACGGCTGCCCATCGGATTTCAGCGCCGAGTCTCGGCCTGGCGATTCCAAATCTTGCCCTCACTGCAGCTATTTCAGCGCTCCTCGCCATCCTGATCTTCGCTAATCAGATTCTGAGCCTGCGGCGGCTGACGCTCCGGCCCTCGGATGCTCACGGCCTGCTGCCCCAACTAGCACTGAAGATTTTCCCGCAGGACACTGTGGAACGCCTCGTGTTCTTTGCCGTGGTCATAACCGTAGCCGCATGCGAGGAATTCATCTACCGCGGCTTCGTGCAACAAGTGTTTGTGAACTGGTCCGGAGAAGTTGTGGTCGTTGGCATTCTTGGCTCGGCCGCCATGTTTGCGCTCGCGCATCTTTACCAGGGGCGCCGCGGGCTTGCTTCGACGTTTATCGTGGGCGTGCTTTTCGCCGCAGTTCGGGCGTGGACCGGCAGCCTGATCCCTTCTCTGATCGCACATTTCGTCGCGGATCTGACGGTTGGCCTTATGTCCCCGTCGCGAATCCGCCTGGCCCTGGCTGGACTCCAGTCCGCCGATACGGATTCGGGGAATGCTTGAGTTAGGTGAGCAGTAAATACTATATATGTAGTTTAACATGCAAAATCTGACCGACGAGCTAATTGGCGACGCGCTTAAGCCCTATGCAGTGCGCGCAGACCATGATTTGTGCCAGAAAATAAGGGCTTACATAGCCACGCTGCTGCTGTGGAATCGTAGAATCTCGCTTACGACAGTCACAGAACCGCTTGAAATTCTTAGATTCCACTTCGGGGAGAGTTTTTTAGCGGCTTCTATCGTGCCGATCCGCGAAGGTCGGCTCGCCGACGTTGGGTCTGGGGCCGGTTTCCCCGGAATACCCCTCCGGCTGTTGTCGCCGAGCCTCTCCCTAACGCTTATCGAGGCAAACTCGAAGAAATGTGCTTTCCTCTCTGAGATTGTAAGGGATGTTGGAATTGATCACGTGAGCGTCGTAAATTCTCGTATGGAGGATTTCCCAAAAGCGGCTCGTGGGTTCGACTTCATAACTGCCAGGGCGCTCGGCCAGCACAGCGAGTTAATGGCCTGGTCCATTGAACATCTCGGCCCAGGCGGAAAACTCGTGCTATGGCTTGGCGAAGACGACACGACGCAGATCTCGCTCACTCCGGGCTGGCTATGGGCTTCTCCAATTCTGATTCCCGGTTCGAAGGGAAGATTCATTCTCGCGGGATCCCCCACGCGGTGAAGGGGCCGATTTGTTTCACGTGG
>DATLWP010000413.1:0-4740 GCA_035576265.1 Candidatus Polarisedimenticolia bacterium | reverse complement strand
AATCGTGACCTCTCCGCCCACCGGAAGAGTCACCTTGTTGCCGCCCAGCGCCTCGGCATATTGCGTGGCGTTCGTTTTCAGCGGGTTGTAGTCGATCGGCACCAACCCGCCCGGCAATTGCACGATGAATCCTACGTTGGCAGGATCGCCGAGAACGATGTCACCTCCCAGCGGGTCGTAATATCCCGTCAGGCATTGGTTCATGACGATACGATATTTCCCCGCGCCAAGTTTTCCCGTTGGTTGCGTGATCGCAACCGGCTCTTCGACAAAGGATCCATCCGAAAGACCTATGACCCGATTGGGCGTCCCGCTGACATCTTCTAGTTTCTTCCCGGGAGCCAGCGGCTGGCCGTCATCCTTGACCACGTAGAAATCCGCCACCGGAAAAAAGTCAAATCGTCCTTCGCCTCTGCCATTGATGTTGGGAAGATTAAAGAACATAGAGGGGCAGGCAGGAACCCAGGGAATCACGCCACTCACCGTTACCGTCTGTCCCGGCCCGAAGACGTTCGTTCCCTCGCCAAATTCTACGTTGGTCAGCTCCAGGTAACCGCCGAGCCTGCCCTGCGCTGCCTGCGCACGAACGCCTTCGGCTCCGAACAGAAAGGCTCCGAGAGCCACGCCGACCAGGGAGAGAATCGCAACGGCGCGTCTCAGCGGCAGACCGCGTCGAATAGACAGTTCGCCCCTTGGATTCCTGAGAACGGCCACGCGACGTGGCGCGCCAGCCAGGCCATAGGGTTCGCTCACCGCTGAGATCAACGCTCTCGAGGAAAAGGCCGTCGCCATATCCTACCTCCGCTCATCTTGAGAGGGTGTAATCCAATAGGAGCGCATACATGGGCGTCGGGGCGGCAGGGACACACACAACGAAGCCGTGACCTGGGCGATGGAATGCAGCGCAAAGAGGCATGCCTCAGGCTTGTTGGCCACTAATTTGCTCCCATCCGTCGTCACTGCTCGCGCACGACTCCTGTCCCCAGGGGCGGGAAACCGCGGGGGGTGCACTACGCTCCAATTTGGTCTAGAATGTGTCGCGTCCCCAGGGGGACACCGGGTCCGCCGATTCGCCGCGCATACTACAGAATGGCGGTCGGGCCGTCTTTGGTGTCCATTCCTATTCTTTTGAAAGAATTCTTGCCGTGCATAAGGCCAACGAAACAAGCGGCTTCTACGACTTTGGTGCCTTCCGCCTGATCCCTGCCGAGCGCCAGCTGCTGCGCGACGGCAAGCCCATCCACCTCACGCCCAAAGCCTTCGATACCCTCCTCTTCCTCGTGGAGAACTCCGGGCGCCTGCTGGCAAAGGATGAACTCCTGAAGCGCATCTGGCCCGACACGTTCGTTGAGGAAGCCACCTTGGCACGGAACATATTCACCCTGCGCAAGGCTTTGGGCGAGGGACAAGATGAGTTCGCCTATATCGAGACGATCCCCAAAGTGGGATATCGCTTCGTGGCGGAGGTTCGCGCGTCGGGGCTGAGGGAAGTCACCGCCAGCGCCGGCTCGTCGAATGCGGCGGCCCAAGAAGCCTCGACGCGCTGGTTCCGTCTTGCCATGATCGGCGCCGCCGGCCTCGCTCTCGTGCTGGCGGCGATCTTTACGTTCCGGGACCGCACGGTGGCCAACCCGAGAGTTCATGTAGGAAAGGTCATGCTGGTTGTGATGCCGTTCCAAAACCTGAGCGGCGATCCGGCGGAAGATTACCTGAGCGACGGACTCACCGAGGAATTGATCACGCAGTTGGGCCGCATGGCGCCGGAACAGCTGGGCGTCATCGCCCGGACGTCCGCCATGCAGTACAAAAACACCCGCAAGCGCGTGGATCAGATCGGCCGCGAGCTGGGCGTGGATTACCTCTTGGAAGGCAGCATTCGGCGGTCGGGAGACCACGTGAGGGTGAGCGCGCAGTTGATCCAGGTGCGCGATCAGACCCACCTCTGGGCGGAAGAATACGACAGTCACATGCGCGACCTTCTCGATATGGAGCGCTCCGTGGCCCGCTCCGTCGCGCGCGAGATGGCCGTGGAACTCACGCCGGAGCAGCGCGTGCGCATGACCACCCCTCGCCCGGTAGACCCCGAGGCTTACGAAGCCTACCTGGAAGGCCGCTATTTCTGGAACAAGAGAACGCAAGCCGGCCTGGAGAAGGCCATTGAACGGTTCAACGTGGCGATCGCCATTGATCCCGACTACGCTCTGGCCTACGCCGGCCTCGCGGACTGCTATAACCTGCTCGATGAGTACAGCATCCGTCCCTCCAAGGAATCGTTTCCCAAGGCAAAGGCCGCGGCCCTCAACGCTCTGAAGATCGACGCGGAACTTGCCGAGGCCCACAGCTCGCTCGCGTATGAGCGCCTGCACTTTGATTGGGACTGGCCCGGCGCGGAGCAGGAATTTCGGCGCGCCATCGAGCTGAATCCGAACTACGCCACCGCGCACCAATGGTATGGCGAGTATCTGGTGGCCATGGGACGCTTCGACGAGGCCAACGCGGAAATAGGCGTAGCGCGCAAACTCGACCCGTTGTCCCTGGCCACGAACCTCGCGCAGGCGTTTTCTCTCTATTACTCGCGCCGCTATGGCGAGGCGGTCGGACAGTACGAAAAGGTGGCCGAGATGGATCCGAATCTTGCGGCGGCGCACTATGGTCTCGGCTGGGCGGAAGAGCAGACCGGCAACGCGACAAGGGCCCTCGCGGAGTTCCAGAAAGCCGTGGACCTGCTGGGCAAGGATACGGACGCCATTGCCGCGATCGGCTATGTGGACGCGCACCGTGGAGAAAAGCAGAGTGCGCTGCGCGTGATCGATCAGCTCGAAAGCCTTTCGCAGCGAAAGTATGTCTCGCCCGTGAACATTGCCATCATTTACGCGGCGCTGGGCCGCAACGATCAAGCGATCGAATGGCTGCAAAAGGCCCGCAAGGCGCGCTATGGCTGGCTGCCCTACGTGAAGGTGGACCCCAGGCTCGAACCTCTCCATTCCGATCCGCGATTCCAAGAATTGCTCCACGGCATCGGTCTCCCATCCTAGACCAACCGTGTGTGAATAATAGCTTCGCGCTTTCGCGATCTCGGCGTCTTATGCGACTTGTACGTGGCGCCGCGGACTTCCGCGGTTTGTGCGTCCCGGTCGGTCATGCCGGGAAGCCCGGCATTCTTTTCCGTCTGTTAATCGGTAACGCAACTGATCGGGCACTATGTCAATCCAGCCCAAACGATTATTCTGGAATGTGACTGAAAATCCAAACACACACGCCAAGACCCCGCTTCGGAAAGGCTCCCTCCGATCCTTCGTTCGATGGTTTCTCATCGGAGTGGCGCTCCTTTGGTCGCTTGCTGCGCTGATGCTGGTGGCTGGCCGGTGGATCGACCCGCCGACCACCGCGGTGCACATGGAGCGCCGGTTGCAGGCCTGGATTCACCACACGCCGTATCACGAACGATACGAGTTCGTTCCGCTGAGCCAAATCTCGCCCGATCTCCAGCATGCTGTCATCGCTGCGGAAGACGCGCGCTTCTACCAGCATCATGGTTTCGATTGGCAAGCGATGCAAATCGCTGCTGAAGGCGATATGGAAGGCAGCCGCATTCGCGGGGGGTCAACCCTTACGCAGCAGCTGGTAAAAAACCTGTTCTTCGGAACCGGCCGCTCGATCCTCCGCAAGGGCGCCGAGTTCACGCTTGTCCCGGTGGCCGAATTGGTCCTCGGCAAGCGGCGTATTCTGGAGCTCTACCTCAACGTGGTCGAATGGGGCCCTGGCGTTTATGGCGCGGAGTCGGCGTGCCGTTACTACTACCGAACCTCGGCCCGGAATGTCGACCGGCAAGTGTCGGCCCGCCTCGCCGCGATTCTGCCGTTGCCCTTGAAGCGACGCCCCGATCGCATGAATCGCTACAGCGCACTCATCCTCGAGCGGATGCGCCAAATGGGCTGGTAATCGCGCATCACACTCTTGAGAACTTTGGAGGATTCATACCGATGAATGGGGAAACCGGACATTTGCCCAGCGCGGACCGAATGTCCGGTTAGCCGACTAATCGGGAGTTAGCCACATGTTCCGAACCTACTTGGTGGTGCGTGGTCGTCGCTAACGAGCCTGAGCGTTGGACGGTGAATCCCGCATTGATTATCTCCGATAAGCATCAAACTTATTGGCTGAGCACGTAGCATACCGTTTTCCCTTCTTCCACGACGCACGAAATGCCTTTCAGCTCTCCGAAAATGATTTCGGAATGGTTCGGGAGGTAGCTTGACGCGTTCTTAAACCGGCTAATGTAAGTAGGACCGCTTCCGTTTGCGGATCGGGGATGCAGCAAGAGGACTACGGCTGCGCCCAACAGCAGCCCCAGAACAAACACAATCGTTTTTCGCATGTTTTCCTCCGCGGTTGACTGCTTCAGCCGATTCGTCGCATTTTATCAGCCGTGCGGGATCGGACGAAGGGGAAGACCCACAGAGCTAAGTCCTGATAAACGGGCTAATCGAACAAGCGGAGTGGAGATTGGGGACCGTAAACCGTTGCGCGTTTACGTCAGGGTAGGACCTGAATTTCAAGTTCCATCGCACGCCCGTCCCGGATGGAAAATGCCCGGATGGGCGTAGTTGCGTACGGCCGGGGCGTGACGATGAAATAGATCGCTTCAGAATAGTAGGCCAGCGCGATGTCTTTGGGCGAAGGCTCGTTCGTATCCAGCCAATTCGGATGCGAGTGGTAGATGCCGAGGAATTCGAGCCG
>DATLWP010000412.1:0-4319 GCA_035576265.1 Candidatus Polarisedimenticolia bacterium | reverse complement strand
CAAAGGAGCCCCAAGCACCGATTGCCGAAACCGAGGAATCGAGCGAAGAAGAATACGACGGCGCATCGACCGCGAACGACTGGCGGCGCACGGCGATGGACTTTGACGTTCCTGCGGATATCGCGAATAGGCCCGCGTTTTCATCGATCGAAGATCTGGATCCGGCGACGTTTCCATCAGAGAGGGATGTACCTCCGAGGCGGGTCCGCGTCCTCGACATGGTGGACGAGTCCGAGCCAGTCGTCGCGCAAGAGACGGCACCCAAATCTGCAGGAGAGCACATCTCCTCGTCAGTTGTTGCCGAAGGTCGCGCCTCCGAGCGTGCGCCTGAACCGGCGCCCGCAGCCAAACAAGGGGTGCCTGCTTCCGAATCCACAAAGGAATCGGCGGCGGGTACCGCGTCGGGAACTCCTCACTGGATGGACGCCGTGGCACCGACCTCGGCGGAATACCCAGCGGGCGGATGGATGGCGGCCCTCACGGGAGAAAATGTCGAACCGAACGCAGCGGACGAATCAGCGGGTTCGCACACGCCGACTGCGTCGCCGAGTTCGCACACGGGTTCCGCAGAACCGTTCTTCGCAGACGATGCGGTGGCCAACGAGTCGTCGTTGAGCTTCGCCTCGCCAACAGAAGCGCCAACCGACGCAGTGACTTTCGAGCCCGTCGCAAGCGCGACACCAAAACCTGACAAAGAAATTGAACTTCAGCCCGATGAGACAGAGCCGTCACTCGCGCTCAAGGATCCGGACCTTGTGGAACCTCCGGCGGTGCACGTAACTCCCGAGCCGCTGCTCGTGGACGAGGAACCTTCGGAACCTTCGGGCTACGGCGCGAGCCCCGAGGAAACAACTCCCCTGCATTCTTTTGCCTCGCCGAGTCCGGATAATCCTGTACTCGATGAGTCGGGCGCGCAAGAATCCGAAGCGCCTGCCGGAACCGAAGCGTCATCTCAGGAAGCCGCCTTTCACGAAGTGGACGAGCGGATCCCCACGATGCCCCCGCCAAACCGTGAAGCGCTCGCCGGGATTCCGTTCTTGACGCCTCCTCAGCCTCCCTCCCGTTCGGACGCAGGGAGCGCAACCGGGGTAGACACCTCGACGGTGAATGCAGTCGTACAGAAAGTCCTTGAGAAACTCGAGCCGCAGCTTCACGACCTGCTTTCGCAGGGCGTGCTGAAGCCACTCGTCGAAAACCTGCTGCAGGACGAACTCACCAAGAAAGGGAAGTGACGGCTCGCTGAGGGTCGTTCGGCGTGCGGCCGTGGCGCGCGCCCGAAGGATTTCTCAGTCTCAAACCGCGCCGAGGTCGGATCGCTTCACGGATTGACGCCCCGCGCATTCGCCGCTTATATTGATTGTTTCGCTTCCGCCGAAGATTCAATTCCGTAAAGGATTCATGCCCCGGGAAATTCCCAAGGCCTACGAGCCACAGGAAATCGAGGAGCGCTGGGCCAAGGCCTGGTTCGACGAAAGGCTCTTTCGCGCCGAAAACTCCGGCTGCGGCCCTGCCTTCTCGATCGCGCTGCCGCCGCCGAACATCACGGGGTCGATCCACATCGGCCACCTGCTCGAACACACGCAGATCGACATGCTCGTGCGCTGGCACCGCATGAAGGGCGATCGCACGCTCTGGCTTCCCGGCATGGACCACGCCGGAATCGCCACGCAGTTCGTCGTCGAGCGCCAGCTTGCCAAAGAAAAGATCCGCAGGCAGGACCTCGGACGCGAGGAATTCGAGCGGCGCGTCTGGCAATGGAAAGAGGAAAGCGGCGGCGTAATCAAGGACCAGATGATCCGCCTGGGTGCGTCCTGCGACTGGACGCGCGAGCGCTTCACGCTCGAGCCTGCCCTTTACCGGGCGGTGCTCGAGGCGTTTTTGCGGCTCTATCGCGAGGGGCTGATCTATCGCGGACGGTACATGGTGAATTGGTGCCCGCGCTGCCAGACGGCCATCAGCGATCTGGAGGTGGTCCATCACGAGCGCACCGGAGAAATTTGGAATATCCGCTACCCGCTGCTCGGCGCCGAGGAGCACCTCACCGTCGCCACAACGCGGCCCGAGACGATGCTCGGCGATACCGCCGTCGCCGTGCATCCGGAAGACGAGCGATACCAGCATCTAATCGGCAACAAAGTTCTCTTGCCCCTGGTGAACCGCGAAATTCCGATCATCGCGGACGCTTACGTGGACCGCGAATTCGGCACCGGCGTGGTGAAGATCACGCCCGCGCACGATCCCAACGACTTTGAAGTAGGCAGGCGCCACAACCTGCCCGAAATTGACGTCATGACGCCTGATGGCCACATGAACGAAGCTGCCGGAAAATACGCGGGCGTCGAGCGATTTGCTGCCCGCGCGCGGATTGTCGCCGACCTTCAGGAACTTGGCTTGTTGGAAAGCGTGAAGGATCACATGCACGCGGTCGGCGTTTGCGACCGCTGCAAATCGATCGTCGAGCCGCGCATCTCGACGCAGTGGTTCTGCAAGATGCAGCCTCTGGCCGAGCCGGCGAAGGAGGCCGTGCGCAACGGCATCATCGAGGTCGTGCCCGACAACCAACGCACGATTCTGCTGAACTGGCTCGACAACATCCGCGACTGGTGCATCTCGCGGCAGCTGTGGTGGGGCCACCGCATCCCCGTCTGGCACTGCGGTGATTGCATGGAGATGGTTCCGGCGCTCGATTCACGCATCGAAATCGTGGAGGGCCACGCACGCGCCGCGAGTGTCCCTGCGAAGTGCCCGAAATGCGGCGGCGAGACACTGGCGCAGGACAGCGATGTCCTCGACACCTGGTTCAGCTCCGGGTTGTGGCCGTTTTCGACGCTGGGCTGGCCCGACGACACGGAAGACCTGCGCGCGTTCTACCCGACCAGTCTGCTCATCAGCGGCTACGACATCCTGTTTTTCTGGGACGCGCGCATGATCATGATGGGCTTGCACCTGGCGCGCGGAGCCGAGGCAAAAGACCGAGTTCCCTTCCGGCGCCTCTACCTGCATTCCCTGGTGCGCACGGCGGAAGGTGCAAAGATGTCGAAAACGAAAGGCACGGGCGTCGATCCGCTGCAACTAACGCAACAATACGGCACCGACGCGCTGCGCTACATGCTCGCGAGCATGGCAGCACCGGGCACGGACATCATTCTCAGCGAAGACCGCATCCTCGGCGCGCGGGCGTTTGCAAACAAAATCTGGAACGCCGCGCGTTTTCTTTTTGTGAATCTCGAGAAAGTCGAAGCCCAGGGGCTGACGCTCGAAGAGCTAGCCGCGCCGGAAATTCGAGCGAAAGCGCCGTACCCGGTGCCCGGCGAGGGCGCGCTCGTGCACCGCTGGATTTTTTCGCGGCTCGCCGCCGTGACGGCGCGAGTAAACGATGCGCTCGAGAATTTCCGGTTTCACGAGGCGTGTCAAACGATCTATCAATTCTTCTGGGGCGATTTCTGCGATTGGTACATCGAGTGGGTGAAACCGCAATTGGCCGCGTCCGATCGCGAGGTTGCGCTGGCGGCGTGGCGAAATATTTTTGCGGCGCTAGACGCCGCACTGCGCCTGCTCCATCCCGTGATGCCGTTCCTCACGGAAGAACTGTGGCATCGATTGCCGCAGCCGGCGGGCAGCCGCTCGATCGCGCTCGACAAGTTTCCGGAGCCTGAGCCCGGGTGGGCCGACGCTGCCTCCGACGAGGAGATGGCGACGCTGCAAGAAATCGTGATCGCCGCGCGCAACATCCGCGCGGAGATGAAGCTCGATCCGAAGCGCAAGGTTGCGGCCGATTTCTCGACTGGCAATTCAGTCCTCCGCAAGCTCGTCGAAGGAAACCTCGACCCGCTCTTGCGTCTGGCGGCGCTCTCTCAGCTGCAGATGCTTTCCGGGCACCTCGACCCGGAGGGCACGGCGATTCGCTCGACCGCGCAATTCGATCTCCGCATCGCCTACGGCGAAAGCGTGGACAAGCAGGCGGAAGTCGCGCGCCTGAAGAAGGAAATCGAGCGCCTCTCGAAGGACATCGAATCGAAGAAGAACCGCCTCGCGGACCAGAACTTCACGAGCAAAGCCCCGGCCAGAGTTGTGGATGATCTCCGGAAGACTCTCGCCGAGCGCCAGCTCGAGCACAAAAAACTCGAAGACCGCCTCGCCCAACTTGGGAAGTGAACGTTTGCAGTTTCGTTTCGTCGCTAACGTTCCGCCCATGTGGGCCGTCTATGATCCCTGGAGGTGACACTTCGAGATGCGATGTCCCGCTAGCTTCTCTATCTTGTTCGGCATCATGCTCGCTGCGGCTGGAGTTGCGGTAGATGCACACCGCGTCGATTCCG
>DATLWP010000411.1:0-2295 GCA_035576265.1 Candidatus Polarisedimenticolia bacterium | reverse complement strand
ACGATAGCGTTGGAACCAGGCGCGAGACTTACGTGGATCAATCGCCAAGGACCGCACTTGGCGGATTTTGTTAAAAAACTCGACGTTTGACGTGGCGGTTTGATTTGGCGGTTTGAAAGCATGGTCTGTTGTCGATCAGGTGGCGAACGCGGGCCGCCTGATTGGAATCAATTTCGCCAGCTTGCGGAGGTTCTGGGCGGTGGCGGCGAGGAGGAATTCATCCTGGGCGCCGCATGGTCCTCGTAACCTGAGCCGGTCGAGGCGCAGGATGCGTTTGAGATGGGCGAACAGCATCTCGACTTTCTTTCGCTGCCGCCGCGAGGTGCGGTAAGCCTCAGTCTTGGCAATATCGCGGGCCATGTCGCGAGCGCCTTCGTGGATGGAGCGCGGAATCTTGCGTGCGGGTTCTTTGGGACAACAGCGGGACTTCAGTGCGCAGACATCGCAATCATATTTGCTCGCCCGGTAAAGCAGTGTAGCTCCATCATTCACCAGCGTACCCTTGCAGGTCAGCATCTTGCCACCTGGACAGAAGTACACGTCGCCTCGGTGATCGTAAGTAAAGTCATCGCGTGCGAACGAGCCATCGCTTCGTTTCGACCTGTCGAAGACGGGTATATGGGGTTCGATGCCGCGTTCGTGGACCAGCCAGCCGAGCATCTCGGCCGATCCATAGGCTGAGTCACCGGTCAGTCGTTCGGGGTAAAGGCCAAGGCGCTCCTCGGTGCGCTCGATCATCGTCTTGGCTGCAGTCACCTCGGCTTGGCGTATCGCGGTCGAGGCTTCGACATCGACGATGATCGCGTGGTCGAGATCGATCAGGTAGTTGTCGGAATAGGCGAAGAATGCCAGCCCGCCATGCGCGCTCGTCCAGCGCGCCGCGGGATCGGCGGGCGAGATGAACTTTGGTGTCACCGGGACTGTCAGGAATCTTGTGTGAGGACCATAGGATGGAGCTAGAAAGGAGCACATTTTATGGCGATCAAGAAAGAGCTTCTGGACGAACTTCTGGCCGGGTCTGAAGGCAAGGACGCGTTTGGCAAAGACGGGCTATTGGACGAGTTGAAGAGGGCGCTGGCGGAACGGGCGCTGAATGCGGAGATGGATCACCACCTGGCGAACGAAGCGGAAGATGGCAGGCGCAATCACCGCAACGGCTATTCGAAGAAGTCAGTTCTGACCGATACGAGCAAGATCGATCTTTCCGTTCCACGCGATCGGTCTGGCACTTTCGATCCCCAGCTTATAGCCAAGTATCAGCGCCGCTTTCCCGGCTTTGATGAGAAGATCGTCTCGATGTATGCGCGCGGAATGACGGTGCGTGAGATCCAAGGCCATCTGCGCGAGCTCTATGGCGTCGACGTCTCGCCCGATTTGATCTCGACGGTAACCGATGCCGTTCTCGAAGAAGTGGCGGAATGGCAAAACCGTCCGCTCGATGTTCTCTATGCCCTTGTGTTCTTCGATGCCCTGCGGGTGAAGATCAGGGATGAAGGCACCGTCCGCAACAAGGCGATCTATGTCGCGCTTGGCGTGCGTCCTGACGGTACCAAGGATGTTCTGGGCCTTTGGATCGAGCAGACCGAGGGCGCTAAATTCTGGCTCCGCGTGATGAACGAACTGAAGAACCGTGGCATCGCCGATGTTCTGATCGCGGTCGTCGATGGCTTGAAGGGCTTTCCCGAGGCGATCAATGCCGTCTTTCCGCTCACCCAGGTTCAGACCTGCATCGTCCACATGATCCGCCATTCGCTCGACTTCGTTTCCTGGAAGGACAGAAAGCCCGTCGCGGCGGCGCTCAAGGATGTTTATCGGGCCAGGGACGATGAGGCCGCGAAGGAAAATCTCGAAGCCTTCGCAAGCGGCGACTGGGGCGCCAAATATCCCGCCATCGCCGGCGTCTGGCGGCGGCAGTGGCAGCAGGTCATCCCGTTCTTCGCTTTCCCGCAGGCCGTGCGCCGGATCATATACACGACCAACGCCATCGAATCCTTGAATGCCAAACTGCGTCGCGCAGTCAGAACCCGAGGGCACTTTCCCAACGATGAGGCTGCAACAAAACTTCTCTTCCTGGTCTTGCGAAAAGCCCAATCAGAGTGGAAGGTAGCGCCAAAGGAGTGGAGTGCCGCAAAAACTCAATTCGCAATTCTATTCGAAGATAGGTTCTTTGCGAATTGATCAATCAACCGGTCCCACACAAGATTCCTGACAGCCCCAAATTCCTCGATTACTCCGCCATGCGCCGGGTGCTCGCAGGGCATGACTTCGATCTCGTGGACCTCAAGCGCGGCGCGG
>DATLWP010000410.1:0-2672 GCA_035576265.1 Candidatus Polarisedimenticolia bacterium | reverse complement strand
AGATTCCCCACCGGCCGCCCCGGCGAGTTCAGCCCCGCGCGAAACACCTGGTACAGGTCCACCACCGCCTGCACCGCTTCGTCCTGCCCCACGATCTTCCGCCGCAGCCCCGCCTCAAAATCCCGCGATTCCACGCTGCGCAGAGTCGGGTCGAGTTGTACTGCCTGTGCGCCCATGGCCTCCCCCATTCCCCCTACCGGAACGTTCTTGCAACCACTAGATTGCGCGGTTCCGACCTCTCGAACTGATCGAGTTTTATGTCGAGTGTCGAACGCAGCAACCGCAGTTGCGTGACCAATTCCCAGCTCGAGTTAGCGCGATCCGCCATCACCAGCAGCGGCGGCGACAGATCGGCCAGATCCAAGTTCAGGTTGCGTAACGACTGCATCAGGTTCTGCACGTACGGCGACCGAATGTCGAACAGTTCGACGCGGCTGTTTACCTGCTCCCGCAGCTGCGACCAATCGAGATCGAGAAACGGATGGTTCCGCGAAACTTTGCGGACCACCTCGTCCGTGATGCGCGGCCGCTCGCCCAGTCGCGCCAGGTGCAGCTGTTGCACTTTGCCCTGCCGGCGCACGTTGTGCACCAGGTAGTAGCTGTTGCCTTTGCGCCGAACGAAAGCCACCCCTGTCTCCCTTCTCGGCGGACCTTGTCTCGAATCGTCGCGTAGTGTAGGGTCCATACACTACGCGGTCAATGGTACCCACCGCGGATACCCAAAGGTTGCATCGAATCGGTTATTACTCTTGAGGAACTTGCGCGAGAGCGCCTGCCGCTGTTAACAAAGACCCTGTAGACACCGCCCAGCAACCCCGCCCGTGCTCGGCCGATTCAGATCTGTGCCGCATATTCATTTAGATGCAGAATGTATCCGTCACGTCGCAGCGGTCGCGTCCGCGTCGGTAGCGGCGAAATTCCTTCTAGAGGTTCGAGCCGAGTGTCCTGGGAGCCGGTCTATCGCCTCGTGAAACAGGTCCCGCGCGGGCGCGTGACGACCTATGGAGACGTCGCGCGAGCGCTCCGCCTTCCCGGCGGCGCCCGGGCGGTCGGCTACGCCATGGCGGCATGCCCAAGCGGACGCGGAATTCCGTGGCATCGCGTGGTCGGTGCCGGAGGACGGTTGCTGATTCGCGAACCCCACGCCGGGCTGCAGAGGAGGCTGCTTGAAACCGAGGGTGTGGCAATCGAAGGCGGCACGGTCGACATGCCGCGCCACGCTTGGCAGCCCGAGAAGAAGCGCAGGACTGCGCGCAGACGAAATCATGCGAAGCAATGCTGATTCGCGCTCCGTTGCCGATTGTGGTATAGAAGTATTTTGAGTAAATTCGAGGAACTTGGCGCGTGGGCCAACCCATTATTCAAGTCGAAGATCTTCACAAGAGCTACGGCGACGTAAAAGCCGTGCGCGGCGTGAGTTTCGCGGTGGAGGAGGGCGAAGTGTTTGGCCTGCTGGGGCCAAACGGGGCCGGAAAAACGTCCACCGTGGAAATTCTGGAGGGCCTGCGCACACCGGATGGCGGAGTTGTCCGCGTATGCGGCCTCGATCCGGAGAGAAGCGGAAACGAATTCAAACAGAATATCGGCGCCGTTCTGCAGTCCACTTCCCTGCCGGATAAATTGCGCGTCAGGGAAGCCATCGAACTTTTCGCCAATTTTTACGATCGCCGCGCGGACACGGACAAGTTGCTGAAGCAATTCCAGCTCGAGGAAAAGCGCGACGCGTTCTATGGGCACCTTTCCGGCGGGCAAAAGCAACGGCTCGCTTTAGCCATGGCCCTGGTCAACGATCCGCAAGTCGTGTTTCTCGATGAGCCGACCGCCGGGCTCGATCCTCAGGTGCGTCGCGAGATTTACGACATCATCGAGCAGCTCAAACGCGAGAGGAAGACGGTTTTGCTGACCACGCACTACATCGAAGAAGCCGAGCGCCTCTGCGATCGCGTCGCGATCGTGGACTACGGCCGCGTAATCGCTCTTGGGACGCCTCGCCAGTTGAAACAAGGCGCCGCCGGTACGACGCGTATCGAAGTGCGTCTGGCCCGGTCGATGGAAGATGGACGATTCGCGCGCCTCGAAGGCGTTTCCGATTGCCGTGAATTCGATGGCGCTTACGTGCTGCACTCGAGCCGGCCACCGCAGACGATCGTCGCGCTCGTCAAAGAGCTCGAGGCCGAGCACAACGAGCTGCAGGGTCTGGAAATGTTTTCGCCGTCTCTGGAGGATGTCTTCATCGAACTCACAGGCCGCCGCTTGCGAGACTGAAACGACGTGGAATTGGAGCGCACGATTTGAGCCACACCTGGACGCTGACCAAAATGCGCATTCGCTTGGCGGTGCGCAACCGCGCTTTCTTCTTTTTTAGTGTCGTCATGCCGCTCCTCTTTCTGTTTGGCGCGATCGGCGCGATCACGTTTCTCGCCAAGGGATCCAGAAGCTGGATTGCATACGTGTTGGGCGCGGTCCTGACACTGACCGTGATGGGCAGCTTCTGGGGACTGAGCGTTCAGATCGTGACGTTCCGCGAGCAAGGCATTCTCCGCCGGTTCCGAGTCGCACCCATCGGCGCTGGGGCGATTCTTGCATCGAGCATTCTTTCGAACTACTTCCTCATTCTACCCGTCTCGGTTTTCGAGATAATCGTATGTCACTGGGCATTCCACATGCACACG
>DATLWP010000409.1:0-10302 GCA_035576265.1 Candidatus Polarisedimenticolia bacterium | reverse complement strand
CAAGGTATTCGTCGCGCAAATGAAGGACCGGGAAATTCGCGCCGAGAACCAGGCCGAGGTGGCCCGTATGATCCTGGCGCGGGAACTCGGTCTTGCGCCGGACGCAAAGCCGCAGCCGGCTGAGATGCTCACCGAACCCGCCGCGATGACGCAGACGCCGCAAGAATGGGAACGATTTGCCATGGACCACAGGCCCGCGTTGCGCGCGGCACAGTTACAGCAAGAGGCGGCGACGAGCGATAAGAAGGCGGCCAAAGCGGCATTCGGTCCCAAAGTCGGTCTCTACGCGGACTTCGAGCGCGATGCTTTCACACTCGGCGGTCCGTCGGGGACGAATTGGACGGCCGGGGCGCGCGTGGATCTAAATTTATTTGCCGGCGGCGCCGACAAGTCGCGCCTTGCGGAAGCCCAAGCGAACGCGAGCAGAGCGAAACACGACCTTGAATGGTTTCGATCCGGAGTCCAGCTGGAAGTGCGCCAGGCCTATCTGGACGCCACTTCGGCGGCTCAGCGTGCCGCGGCTGCGCGGGACTCCGCTGAGCAGGCGCGTGAAAGCCTGCGGATCATTCAGAATCGCTATGATGCCGGCCTGACAACGATCACCGAACTGCTTCGCGCGCAAGCGGCGCAACTTGACGCCCGCAGCGCATACCTTTCCGCGCTCTACGATTGGCATCTCGCTCGCGCCCAACTGGAACGCTCCGCGGGGAATCTGACGCCGGACTCGGAACTCTTGCGCGGCGGGAGGTCACAATGATACGGGAGAAAATCACCGCCACGCGGACCGACGGCGTTCGGACTGCGCTGGCTCTCGCGGTCGCACTGGCAATTGCCGGGTGTGGCGGCGGACCAAAATCGCGCCAGCGAGCTCTTCCCGTAGCGGAGGGGCTCCGCTTGGAACCGGCCCGCCTGCAATTGGTCCCCGATGAAATCGAGGCTCCGGGCTCGGTGATTGCGAAGGCCACGGCCCAGGTGGCGTCTCGAACGACGGGAACCGTGATGCAGGTGGCTGTGCGCGAGGGAGACTTCGTGCGGGGCGGTCAACTTCTTGCACAGCTGGACGACCGGGAACTCGAGGCTCGAAAGAGCGCTGCCGAAGCCGCCTTGCAGGAGTCTGCGGCCGGGGTCGCGGAGGCCACTCGCGGGGTGGCGCTGGCCCAGGCACAAGCCGATATCGCCAAGAAGACATACGACCGCTACGTTTATCTGCAGGAACAAAAATCCGTGAGCCCGCAGGAATTCGATGAAGTTGAATCCAAACAGCATGCTGCGCAAGCTGGGCTCGAGCAGGCCAAAGCGCGGCTTCAACAGGCGGAGGCTGGGAACGCGCGAGCCGAAGCGGAAACGCGAGCCGCACAGGAAGTAGCCAGCTATGCCCGAATCGTTGCGCCTTTCGAGGGACGAGTGGTCCGCCGCAGTGTGGATCCTGGCTCGCTGGTGAGCCCAGGCGCGCCTCTCTTTGAAGTCGAGAATACAGGTGAGTATCAGCTCGAAGCGGACGTTCCGAGCCAGGCGGTCATGCCGGTCGCCGGCGGAGCGTCACCGATTCGCAGGGGCGTGCCGGTTCGCGTCGAGTTGGACACAGTTCCGGGGAGGTTCTTTTCCGGGAAGGTGGCGGAAATGGAGGCAGGAGCGGATCCTTCATCGCACAGCGTGCGAGTGAAAGTTGCGCTGCCGCATGATCCCGCGCTGCAGTCGGGACTCTTCGGCCGAGCGTGGTTTCGCCGAGGCGAGCGCCGCGCCATCGTTGTGGCCGGAACGTCCGTGATTGAGCGCGGGCAGATCCACGGCGTGTTTGTAGCCGACAACCGCGGCGCACTGCAGTGGAGAGTAGTCACTCTGGGGCAGAGAATTGAGAATCAGGTCGAGGTACTTTCCGGCTTAAACGATGGGGAGCAAGTGGTCGTGAATCCTGGCACGCAAGAACTGGAAGGCAAAAGAGTCGCGGCGTCGTCCACAGGAGCGGAAAGGGACAATCCGTGAAACGCGGACTTGCCGGGACGATCGCGCACGCATTCATTGACTCGAAGCTGACGCCGCTCGTGATTGTGGCGTCCCTGCTGCTCGGATTTTTCAGCATTCTTCAGACTCCGCGCGAAGAAGAACCTCAGATCGTCGTTCCGATGCTCGACGTATTCGTTTCGCTGCCGGGCGCGCCGCCACAGGAAGTGGAGCGGCGGGTGACGGCCCCGATGGAGCGGCTGCTTCGGGAGGTGCCAGGAGTCGAATACCTCTACTCGATCAGCCAGCCGGGCGGAGCCGTGGTCATGGTGCGTTTCTACGTTGGCGTGAAGGAAGAGGACGCCATCGTTCTGACCTACAACAAGCTGTACTCAAACTTCGACCGGATTCCGCCAGGGGCCTCGCAACCGCTAATCAAAGTTCGCTCCATTGATGATGTTCCCGTCCTGGCTCTCACCTTTTGGGGGAAGAATTACGACAGCTTTGCGTTGCGGCGGATTGCAGCGGAAGTGCGACACTCGGTCAGCCAAGTAGCCGACGTTTCCGAGACGACGCTCCTTGGCGGCCAGCGTCGCGAACTTCGCGTAATACTCGATCCGCAAAAGCTCGCCGCATACCACACGAGCCCGGCCAGGATTGCAAACGTGCTCCAAGCAGCCAATCGCCGGGCCGGTGCGGGTTCATTCGCACAGGGAAATCAGGAATTCGCGGTAGAAGCAGGCCGATTCATCCGCAGCGCCGAGGACGCGCGGCAGGTAGTCGTGGGAGTGCAACAGGGGAGGCCCGTTTATCTGGGTAGCGTTGCGACGGTAGAGGACGGCCCGGAGGAGCCGTCGGAATACGTGTACTTCGGCACCGGGGGAGCGGAAGCGGGCGCAAGTGGCGCGTTACCTGCCGTAACGCTCACCGTAGCGAAGCGCAAGGGCTCCAACGCGACGATCGTAGCGCGAGCCGTGCAGGAAAAAGTAGCGGCGCTGCGGGGTTACGTCGTCCCGGCAGATGTGCAAGTCACGGTCACTCGCAATTACGGCGAGACGGCCAAGCACAAGTCAGACGAACTGCTGAAGCATCTCTTCATCGCCACGCTATCGGTGACACTGCTTGTTGCTTTCGCCCTGGGCTGGAGGGAATCGGGCGTCGTTCTACTGGCCATTCCGGTGACGCTCGCCCTGACGCTCTTCATTTTCTACATCTACGGCTACACGCTGAATCGCGTCACGCTGTTCGCCCTGATATTTTCGATCGGCATTTTGGTGGATGACGCCATCGTTGTCGTCGAGAACATCGTCCGGCATTTTCGCCTGCCGTACAATCAGGGCCGGCCGTGGACCGATGTGGCCGTGGAAGCCGTTAGCGAGGTCGGGAATCCGACGATCCTGGCTACGTTCGCCGTAATTGCCGCGATCCTGCCGATGGCGTTTGTGCGCGGGCTGATGGGGCCGTACATGAGGCCGATCCCGGTGGGGGCCTCGGCCGCGATGGTGTTTTCACTGCTGATTGCGTTCGCTGTTTCGCCGTGGGCGGCATTGCGCCTGCTTCGGGGGCACGAGGGAAAGCAGCGGGAGGGTGAGGTCGAGGGTTGGAGCACGCGTCTCTACCGCCGTCTGATGACGCCATTGATTACCAACGCGCGCCGCCGGTGGGCTTTTTTCGGGTTGATGGCCGTGCTCTTCGTGCTGGCGTGTTCGCTGGTGGCCTTCAAGGCCGTTCGCGTGAAAATGCTGCCGTTCGACAACAAGAGCGAATTTCAGGTGATCGTGGACATGCCGGAGGGAACGCCGCTGGAGCGCACGCTGGCGGTCGAGGAGGAAATTGGGTCGTATCTGCACACGCAGTCCGAGGTGACGAACTATCAGATCTACGCGGGCACGTCGGGCCCGTACAACTTCAACGGTTTGGTACGGCACTATTTTCTACGCCACGGCTCAAACCAGGGCGACATTCAGGTGAACCTGCTACCCATCGAAGAACGCTCCATCCAGAGCCACGAACTCGCGAAACAGATGCGCGGGCCGATTCAAAAGATCGGCCGGCGCTGGGGAGCCCGCGTCAAGGTTGCCGAGGTTCCTCCCGGCCCACCCGTTCTTTCGACTCTGGTTGCGGAAGTGTACGGTCCCAATTATTCGCGGCAAATCGAATTGGCCAGACAGGTGAAGAAGATCTTCGAAGAAACGCCGGGAGTCGTGGATGTCGACTGGTACGTCGTGGCGAATCAACAGAAGCTCGACTTCCAAGTGGAACAAGACAAGGCCGCGCTGCTCGGGATCTCGCCCGCGGACGTATCGGGGTCACTTGGCATTGCGCTCGGTGGAACCGACGCTGGGCTGATGCACGTGCCCAACGAGAGAGAAGACGTGCCCATCCGCGTGCAACTCGCGAGACGGAGCCGGTCGAGCGCCGAAGCACTGCGGGGACTCTACCTAAACGCGGCGGATGGTGCTATGGTTCCGCTCGGCGAACTTGTGAGGGTGAATTCCGGCGAGATCGACAAAGACATCTATCGAAAGAATCTGCGCGACGTCGTCTATGTGATCGGCGACGTGGCCGGGGCGGAAGAAAGTCCTGTGTACGCCATCGGAAAGATGGGCGGAAAGATCGACGCACTGAAGATACCGGAAGGATATCGGGTCGAGCAGTTCACAGCCAGCCAGCCTCCCGACACCAAGAAACTCGCCATCAAGTGGGACGGCGAGTGGCATATCACGTACGAAGTGTTCCGCGACCTGGGGCTGGCCTTTGCGGCGGTCCTCGTGCTGATTTACGTGCTCGTCGTCGGATGGTTCAAATCGTTCAAGACGCCGCTCGTAATCATGGCGCCCATTCCCCTTACCCTCGTAGGAATCTTGCCAGCACATGCTCTGCTGGGAGCCTTTTTCACGGCGACCTCGATGATCGGCTTCATCGCGGGCGCGGGTATCATCGTCAGAAATTCCATCATTCTTGTGGACTTCATACGCTTGCGCCGCGAGCAGGGGATGCCGCTGGAGGAGGCGGTAGTGGATGCAGGCGCGGTGCGTTTTCGGCCAATGCTGCTCACTGCGGCGGCGGTCGTGGTAGGCGCGGCGGTAATTCTATTCGATCCGATTTTCCAAGGGCTTGCGCTTTCGCTAATGGCGGGCGAAGTTGCTTCGACTCTGCTGTCGCGCATGGCCGTGCCTGTTTTGTATTACCTGAGCGAGAGAGGTGCGAAATGACGATGGATCGCTACATTCGGATCATTGCCGGGACGTTCGTGCTTGTGTCGCTGGCGCTCGGCACGTGGGTGAACCACAATTGGTACTGGTTCACCGCTTTCGTGGGCGCGAATCTGTTCCAGTCGGGGATTACGAAGTGGTGCCTGATGGAAGACATCTTGCGCAAGCTTGGGGTTGGGCGCGCACGGACCGCTGGCTGACGCGACTCCCGAGTTCTGGTGGGTGGGCGTCGGTGGTGCGAGTATCGCCGTGGGACGCCTTGACGGACGAGACTGGGCGCTTAATGGGAGGATGCCCAGGGGCTAGTTGTGCGGATCGAGAAAGCGATCGTTTTACGATGACACAGGAGGAGTGAGCGTTATGTTGAAAACGTTGGTGGGGAGGGCGCTTCCAGCTTGCGCGGCGGCAGCCTTGTTCTGGGCTATTCCGTCTCGTGCTCAGACAACACCGTCAGGTGAGCTAAAGACCTTGACGGGCGTCGTGAGCGATACGATGTGCGGCAAAACGCATATGCTGAAGGGCAAGAGCGACGCGGAATGCGTTCGTCAATGCATAAAGATGGGAGAGGGATTCGCATTGATGGTGGGAGATAAGATGTACGCGTTGCGCGGTCACTCGGCTGATTTGGACAAGTATGCAGGCCAGAAGGTGACCTTGACGGGCACCGTGCGAGGCAGCGCGATTGCAGTGGACTCGGTTGCGCCAGCGCAGTAGCCGAGTGCGATCTAGAAACTGAACGCAACGGTCGGATAGCCCGGCCCACGTCAGAGGCGCGTCGTGCCCTCCATGCCGGCGAGCGCGAGCTTGTTGTTGCCGGGAATGACCATCTCGAAAATGGACTCTACGCTCGTGTAATCACGGTAGCCGAGGCGCGCGATCGGCCGGATCTTCAGCACGTCGATGCGCCCGTCCTGCCGGATGACGTCGTCCTTGATGTGGATGGCGATCACCCGGCCGATCACCACGTCCACAGTTCCCATCGTGCCGTTGCCCGGCAACCGAATGGTCTGGTGGTAGGTGCATTCGAAGTGGATAGGAGACTCCGCCACCCGGCAGGGCTTCACGATCCGCGAAGGGGCCTTGGTGACGCCGGCTAGTTGAAACTCGTCCACCTCCGGGCCGACCTCCTCGGCCGATTTGTTCACGGCCTCGCGCAGTTCGTACGTAGCCATGTTCCACACGAACTCGCCGGTTTGCTCCGTGTTCACAACCGTATCCTTGCGAAGTCCTCGCGTGGACTGGTTTGAAGCGAACATAACGTACGGAGGATCGAACGTCAGGTTTTGAAACTGGCTGAAGGGCGCCAGGTTGTGCATGCCCTCCCGGCTGACGGTGGAAATCCATCCAATCGGCCTCGGGATTACGCAAGACTTGAAAGGATCATGCGGCAGGCCGTGAGCGGTTCTGCCCGGTTCGTAGTACATTGAGAATCTCTCCTGGAATAATCGCGACGAACATTGACCGCCATTCGTGGACCATGTGCTTCGTTTGGGTCCCCGGTACCGGCACAAGTGGCGGCCAGTGCGGCATGATTATAGAGAGTATCTCAGGAAAGGTCACCGAATGACGGCAGGCGGGCAGGGAACTGCGAGTGCTTATCCGTAGGACGCGCAGAACCATCTGGATCGCGGCGTCTGCGATCTTGGTCTACTTGGTAGCGGCCCGATTGCGCTTGGCGGGTCTGCTGATTGGCAGAGCGGTGTCGACCGCCGCCCTCAGGACGCGCAGAAACGACTGCGCCTCCTTCGTGAGCGGCCGATGGAGCGGATGGATCACGTCCAGGTTCCGGCTCAGCGGTTCCGCGTCCACGATTTCGATGGCCGCGAGCTTGCGTTGGCGGAGTTCGTGCGTCAGGGCAATCTGCGGCAAAAAGGCGAAACCCAATTTGCGCTCCACCATACGCTTCGCGGCCTCGATGGTTTCGACTTCCAGAACGACGTTGGGCAACAAGCCGGCGCGCCGGAACAGACCCTGAGTGAGCGTCCAATCGCTCGATCCGCGGTCGTAGAAAATCAGCGGCCACGATTCAGCCTCTTCGAGGTGGACTTGCTTCTTGACCATGGGGTGAGAAGGATGACCCACGAGGATCAGGGGATCATCGCGCAAAGTCATTGTGTCTACTTCGGGATGATGGAGCGAGCGCGCCACGCCGATATCTGCCTCACCGTCCAGCACCATTTTCAGCACCTGCAGGGAATTGCCCGATCGCAGATGGACCATGACTTTTGGGTTGTCCGCTTGGTATTGCTGCATCACGTCCGGCATAAGGTACGTGCACACCGAAAGGGCGGCCGCGATGCGCAGCGCACCACCGGTTAGCGGTTGAAGTTCGTGGACGGCCTGTCGGGCCGCCGCCACAGTTCGTAGAAGCTGCTCGGCATGGGGACGCAAGGCCTTACCCGAGGGCGATAGTGAGGGATTGGCCCGCCCGCGGTCAAAGAGTGTCACCCCTAGGGACTCTTCGAGCGCCCGGATCCGCCCGCTCACGGCAGGCTGACTCACGTGGAGAGCCTCGGCTGCCTTGTGAAATCCGCCATACGTCACAACGGCCAAAAAAGTCTCGACTTGATCGATTTCCACCAGCTTCTCCTCGCATGGTTGCTAGCCGTCGCCAGCAAGCATGATAGCATAATCTTATCACCCTGATAACGATAATCAGTTTGACTTACTGCTCTTTTCCGCCGAAAATTTGGTCAAGTTCGTTGCACCTCCGGCGCAACGGCGATCAGCGAGCGGCGGGCCTTTTGTGGGCCATCAGTAGAGACTTACGGAGGAGGCGAATTCATGGAAGGGTGCTGCGCGCGGAGGTTCCCCCGAACGCTGCTGGATAAGCCCGTTGAACTTGAGTTCGGCGGCCGGATGATTCGGATTGAGCACGCCGCGAACAATGTGAGCGTGGGTGGACTGTTCGTGAGGCGGTCGGATCTTCCCATAGGGGCTAGGGTCCGCATCCGTATCGTAGGCCGCCGAGTTTTCGAGGCTGAGGGACAGATTCGCGACCGCGAGCCACGAGGGGCCGGTGCCGGCATCCGCTTTACGTCCCTTTCCCGGTTGGAGCGGGAAGCGTTGGATGATCTGATCGAAGATCTGACGCTCAGAGGCCTTCCGACCGCTTGATGGCGGACTCGTCCGGAATCGCCGGGGGAGTTCTTTCGGTTCATTCCAGTTCCGCATTTGAAAGGCTTTAGAGGCGGAGCGTAAATTGCGCTTCGAGCTTGTTTTTGTGCCGGTTCGGGCCTAACAGGAGGCAATTTCGTGTCAAACAACAACAGCAAGCCTGCGAATTTGAACCGCGAGTGGCGGAACAATCCGCGCTGGGAAGGGATTACTCGGCCCTATTCCCAAAAGGATGTGGAGCAACTCCGCGGCAGCATCCACATCGAGCATTCGCTGGCGCGTCTGGGCGCGGAGCGCCTGTGGAGCCTGCTCCAATCTGATTCTTTTGTGGGAGCGTTGGGTGCCATGACCGGAAACCAGGCCGTGCAGCAGGTAAGGGGCGGCTTGCAGGCAATATACGTGAGCGGTTGGCAAGTGGCCGCCGACGCCAACGATGCTGGCCAGACCTATCCGGACCAAAGCCTCTACCCCGCCGACAGCGTGCCGAATCTCGTGCGTCGCATCAATCAGGCGCTCCTGCGAGCTGACCAAATCCATCATGCGGACGGCAGGAACGGCACCTACTGGCTTGCTCCGCTTGTAGCCGATGCCGAGGCGGGGTTCGGCGGCACGCTAAACGCATTCGAGTTGATGAAAGCGATGATCGAGGCGGGCGCGGCGTGCGTTCATTTCGAGGATCAGTTGTCCTCGGCGAAGAAATGCGGGCACCTGGGAGGGAAGGTGCTGGTTCCGACGATCGAGGCGATCCAAAAGCTGATTGCCGCGCGCCTGGCCGCCGACGTGATGGGTGTGCCGACTCTGATCATGGCGCGCACCGATGCCGATAGCGCGACTCTGCTGACGAGCGACATCGATCCGCGCGATCGGGAATTCATCACCGGTGACCGGACGTCCGAAGGTTTCTTCCGAGTCCGTGGTGGCGTGAAGTCCGCGATTGCGCGCGCCATCTCGTACGCTCCGTTTGCGGACTTGTTGTGGTGCGAAACGTCCAAGCCCGATCTCAAGGAGGCGCGTGAGTTCGCGGAAGGCGTCCATGCCCGCTATCCGGGAAAGATGCTGGCCTACAACTGCTCGCCATCGTTCAACTGGCGGAAGAACCTCGACGACGCCACGATCGCGCGGTTTCAGCGCGAACTGGCAGCCATGGGCTATAAGTTCCAGTTCATTACGCTGGCTGGCTTCCATGCCATCAGCCTCTCTATGTTCGAGCTGGCGCGCGGCTACAGGCAAGCGGGCATGACCGCCTATTGCCGCCTACAGGAAGAGGAATTCAGGAGCGAGCAAGAGCACGGTTACGAGGCGGTGAAACACCAGCAGTTCGTCGGAACGGGGTATTTCGACGCCGTCCAACAAGTAATCACAGGCGGCACAGCTTCGACGCTCGCTCTCGAGGGTTCGACGGAGGCCGCGCAATTCGTGGATCAAAAGACATCCTCGGAGGTGGCGCAGACGGCGCACGCGTCGGCCGACTAACAGGTTGTCGAGGGCGCCGGGGCAAACGGCTATGCTCGCTGCCCCGCCACTATCTTCGAAGTCGTGACCGCTTGCCCCACATGCCGCTGCGTGTGATCGGCAACATGCACCAACAGGCCGCCCACTGTGGTTGGCAGCATCCGCCTGCCGACTTTCCGCGGTTCCTCCAGGCGGGCCGGATCCAACGCGCGGATGCGCCTCGCACTTCGTTCCAGGGCCGCAGTGAATTCGGCGAATAATTCCTGACGCGTCGCCCCCGGGTCGAGTTCCGTCTGGAGGGCTGCGAATTGCTCGTCGGTTAAATGTCCGCCCTCGGCATAAGTCAGCAGCCGGTCGAGGCTTCGGGCTATGTGCCGCACGTGAAAAGCGACCGGGGCAATCCCCCCGGGACGAGCATTCAACTGTTCGTCGCTGAGTTGGCCGCACCAGCGTCGCACATCTTCCTCTGCGAGCTCCAACGCATGCAAGACTGCTCTCGGTACTGCCTGAAGCTCACTCAGAGTCCCACGCAACCAGGGCTCCGGTACTTGGCCTATGCCCATTCGTTTGCCCTCCC
>DATLWP010000408.1:0-9840 GCA_035576265.1 Candidatus Polarisedimenticolia bacterium | reverse complement strand
CCTTCCATTGTCGTCATTTTGGGCTGAATTTGCAATCTAGCATAGGGGTATACGCCTTTCAACACGGCGAAGAAGCAGTTGCGAAATCGCCAACCCCCGAGGGAGAAATCTTCGCGAAGCGAACCACGGCATGGAGTCGTTCAGACGGCGCTCCGATGGGATCCGTACGCTTGAACTCCGGAGCCGAAGGGTCCATTTTGGAGGTTGACCGCAGCGGTTCTATTGAGCAGACTAAGAGTTTGCAACAGGCACTTATTTCATACGACGACTGCCCGCCGCAAATCGACAGCAGTCCGCGAACGCCGGAAGAAAATCACGGACCGAGAGGAAGAACGTCATGACGGAAATTATGGGCGAGCTTTTACCGCCGCAACGCATCATGCTTACGCCGGGTCCCTCCTGCCTGGACCCGCGAGTCTATCGCGCGATGGCCGCGCCCCTCGTGGGCCACGTGGACCCGTGGTTCACGAACATGATGGGGGAGGTGCAGGATCTGCTCCGCGGAGTCTTTCAAACGCAGAATCGCATCACTTTTCCCATCTCCGCGTCCGGATCCGGCGGAATCGAAGCGGCAGTGGCGAATGTGCTCGATGGGGGAGATGAGTGTATCGTCTGCGTCAACGGAGCGTTTTCCGAACGCATGGCCATTGTTGCGGAGCGCCTGCCCGCGAAGGTCATTCGCGTCGAAGTGCCCTACGGCCGCACGGTCGATCCACAAGACGTGCTGCGCGCGGGCAAGGGCAAGAAGATCAAGTTCGTCGGCCTGACGCACGGGGAGACTTCGTCGGGCATCGTGTCGCGCCTCGACGATTACCGCAAGGTCGCCGACGAATTGGGAGCGCTGCTTGTGGTGGATGCGGTGGCGACGCTCGCGGGCGTCCCCCTCGATGTGGACCGGCAGCGCGTCGACATCGTCTTCAGTGGCTCGCAGAAGGCCATCAGCGCGCCGCCGGGCATGGCGCCGATCACGGTCAATGCGCGCGTCGAAGAGTTGATGCGGGCGCGCAAGGAGCCTGTTCGGAGCTGGTATTTCGATTTGACGCACACGATGACTTACTGGGGCAAGGAGCGCACATACCACCATACTCCACCGATCTCGCTGATTTACGCGATGCGGGAAGCTTTGCGGCTGGTGCTGGAGGAAGGGCTGGAAGCACGCTGGGAGCGCCACGCGCAGAACCAACAGGCGCTCATCGCCGGACTGGAAGCGATGGGCCTTAAACTATATGTTACGAATCCGGCAGACCGCCTGGTGACGGTCACAGCCGTGAATATTCCCGACGGAGTCGACGACAGAAAAGTGCGTCAGCAACTTCTCGATGAGTTTAGCATCGAGATTGCCGGCGGCCTCGGCCCTGTAAAAGGTAAGATCTGGCGAGTGGGCCTTATGGGCTACTCGAGCCAGAAGCCGAATGTGCTCCTCTTTCTGGCCGCGTTGGAAAAGACCTTGCTCGACCAGGGCTTTCGGGTTCCGGCCGGCGCGGGCGCAGCCGCCGCCATCCACAGTTACCAGCAGACCACGCAGCATGCGACCGTGGGCGCGAGAAAGTAGAGAGCGAGCATGGCCAAGGCGGCGTATCCGACGATCCCCAACGTAGGCGCGATGAGCGAATTCATCGGTGCGTTCGAAGTGCCGTCGAAGGTAACCGACCATGTGTATCGCTGCCGCTTCTCTCATTGCTGGAACGGAATCGCCACCCGCCACAGCGATACGATGGACTGCAAATTCCTGGCCGACGGCAAGGGCGTCGTCCTGGGCCTGGCGCATCCAGGCTTTGTGGCGTTTCGCTCGCGCACCGGACGGAACTTGACGGACCGGGAGGCCAGCTACATCGCAGCCGAATACCTTCGCGAGCGGCTCGAGCAAGAGGACGAGCACTCGCTCTACGACGTTTCGGCTGCGGACGTTCTGCGCATCATCGAAAAGCTAAGCATTCGCTGATCGCTGTTCGGCTTCCTCGGTGTGCTTCGTCAAGGCGGAACGCGATCGCCGCACGCAGGCGTTGCTGCGGCAACCAGTCGAAGACCGCCTGTTGACTCTCACGGAGCAGCTGCCCCTCAATCGAGAGCCGTCCTTTACATGGCCCCACGCGGGCCGTATGCTAGCCACAAATCACGGGGAACCGGCCCGTCGAGGCCGAAAGCGGAGGGTCTTGATGCTGATACTGCTGATTGTCATTGCCCTGCTGGTGATCCTGTTCATCAGCGTCTACAACGGGCTGGTACGGCTGAGGGTACAGTGCGACAACGCCTGGTCCGACATCGACGTGCAACTCAAGCGGCGTCACGACCTGATCCCCAACGTCGTCGAGACCGTGAAGGGCTACGCCGCGCACGAAAAGGGCACGCTCGAAGGAGTCGTCGCCGCGCGCAATCGTGCGATGAGCGCCCAGGGCCCAGCCGAAAAGGCGGGCGCCGAAACCGCGCTCACGGCCGCGCTGCGACAGGTGTTTGCGCTGGCGGAAGCGTACCCACAGCTTCGCGCCGTCGAGAGCTTTACGCAGCTGCAGCAGACGCTCAATCAAATCGAGGACAGCGTGCAAAACGCGCGGCGCTATTACAATGCCGTGGTGCGCGACTTCAACACGAAAATCGCGCAGTTTCCGTCGAACATAGTCGCCAGCATGTTCAATTTCAAGGCTCGTGAATTTTTCGAAATCAGCGAGCAGGCCGAGCGCGAAGTCCCCAAGGTAAGTTTCGGCGCCACGACGTAGCCGGACCGATCCCATGTCACTGGCACGCCGATGTCTGCTCCTGTGTCTGCTCGCGCTGGCCGCTGTGATTCCGGCTGCGGGGCGCGAGCTCTCCATCCGTCATTTCGACGAACAGGTGCAGATCCAACCGGATGGAACGATCGAGGTCACTGAAATCATCGAAGCGCAGTTCATCGGGACCAACTGGCACGGCATCTATCGAATCATTCCGGTCGAATACACCACACCGCAGGGATTGAACTACACACTCTTTCTCGATCCCCTGTCAGTGACCGATGACGACGGCCATCCCCTCAAGTACGAGCGAAGCCGCAAGGGACGCTACACGAAGTTCAAAATCTTCATACCCAATGCGAACAATTCGACTCGCACGATCATCTTCCGGTACCGCGTGCTCGACGCTTTGCGTTTCTTCGACGACCACGATGAGCTCTACTGGAACGTCACCGGAGACGACTGGGATGTGCCGATCCAATCCGCAAGCGCGCACATCGAACTGCCCCCCGGCGTCACCGGGCTGCACGCCCTCGCGTACACCGGTGCGTTCGGCTCGCGGGCGCAGGACGCGCAAGTAGATGTGAAAGACAACATCGTCGAGATTCGCACGACCCGTCCGCTCGGATTTCACGAGGGCCTGACGGCTGTCGCGGGATGGGACAAGGGATTCGTTCGCGCGCCGGGGCCCGTGGCGAAGGCGTGGTTGATGCTGCGGAGCAACTGGCCGTTCTTTCTTCCTATCGCGATTTTTCTCGGGATGTTCCAATTGTGGTGGACGCGCGGGCGCGATCCCGAGCGCGACGCCATCACGGTGCAGTACGAGCCTCCCGACAAACTGACACCCGCCGAGTGCGGCACGCTCGTGGACAACGAAGCGGGCATGCGCGACATCACCGCTACGCTGGTGGACCTCGCCGTGAAGGGTTATCTGACGATCGAGCAGAAGGAGAATAGCGGGCTGCTCGCGTTCGTGCACCACCGTGACTACGTCTTCCATCTTCAGAAGCCAGCGGCGCAATGGACGGACGCGCGGCCGCACGAGCAGCAAATGCTCGCCGCGCTGTTTGGCGGCGGCGCCGATCTCAACGTCAAACTTTCCGAATTGCAGAATCATTTCTACACGCACCTTCCCGCGATTCGCGACGCGATCTTCGACGCGCTGGTCGCCGACGGCTATTACCTCCATCGCCCGGACAAGGTCCGCCAGGGATATCTGGGCGCCGGGATGATCATCGGCTTTCTTTTGTGGGCTGGGGCCGGCTCGCTGGCAAACGCAACAGGAATCGTGCCTTTCACGTGGTTCATCACCGGCCTCGTGACCGGCGCGATCATCTGCGGATTCGGCTGGTTCATGCCCGCGCGAACGATCACGGGGGCGAAAACGTTTGCCAAAATCCTCGGGTTCGAGGATTTTCTGGGCCGCGTGGAAAGCGATCGCATCGAGCGGCTGGAAAGAACGCCGGAACTATTCGAAAAATATCTGCCCTACGCCATGGCATTGCACGTGGAAAAGAAATGGGTGCAGGCGTTCGCCGGCATCACCATGCAGCCGCCCGCGTGGTATCAAGGCAGCTACGGCAGTGGCTTCATGCCGTACGTGCTCGTGAACGACCTCAACATGATGTCCGCCCAGGCGGGCAGCGTGATGGCTTCATCCCCGCGCGGTTCGTCCGGCGGCTCGGGCTTCGGAGGTGGCGGCGGTTCCGGCGGCGGATTCGGTGGCGGCGGTGGCGGCGGCTTCTGATTCGTTGCCGCCGTAATCTGTATTCCGGGCGGCCTGGTGCTGATAGGCGAGTTAGGCCACCATCATTCTTTGCGAGCAATCTTTTTGTGCGGGCATGGATGCGACGCCGGGAAAATTAGGGCCAATCCCGGCGCCGGATCCAGAATGCGGATACTCGAATTACTCTCTACGGCAACGCAAACACGAACAGAGTGACTCCAGCTACGATGGCCACGTACTGCTTGCCGTTCTTGGCTCGGTAGGTCATTGGATCGGCCATGCCCTCGCTCCCGAGTTCGGCAACCCACACTTCCTTGCCGGTTTTCGAATCGTAGGCACGGAAGCGCTTGTCCGATGTCGCGCCGATGAACACCAATCCTCCCGCCGTTGCAATCGGTCCCGCGCTGTCGCCGCTCCCGGTATGCTGCTTGCCTTCGGGAAGCCCTTCCGTGTCTCCCAGAGGCACTTGCCAGGCGATGTCTCCGGTGTTCGCGTTGACCGCGGACAGGCGCCCCCAGGGCGGTTTCTGGCAGGGCCAGTTACCGATTACGTGGCCGTCCTTGTCCTTCACGGGCACACTGAAACCGAAGTAGGGGCCCGGGCCGTCCACGCTGGCCCGGTCGTAAACTTGCGTCGAGCCCTGCGTACCGCGGCCATAACTGCCGGTTCCGTGCTTCTTTTCGATCCAGCCGACAAGGGCGACGTCATGGGTCTGCACGTAGACGTATCCCGTGCGTGGATCGGCCGCAGTTCCTCCCCAGTTGGCACCGCCAGTTCCTCCTGGGAACTGGATGGTGCTCTTCGGAGGGGCGCCAGCCTCATGGTAAAGCCACGGGGTGAACGGTCCCGCATTGTAGAAGCCGCCGGACCTTTCAACGAGTTCGCGGCACGCCTTCGCATGTTCCGGAGTCGTATCTTCGGCGGTGACAATGTCCTCCGGCTTGTAGCTGGTTCGAGCCAGCGCCGGTGGTTTCAGAGGGAATGGCTGCGTGGGGGAATACCACTCTCCCGGCACATCGCCTTTGGGTACAGGGCGCTCCTCGGCGCCGAAAACCGGTTTGCCGGTAACACGGTTGAGGATAAACATCCAACCGGCCTTGCCGATAAGGGCCAGGGCGGGAATCTTCTTCCCGTTCTGCTTGATATCAAACAGGCTGGGCGCTGCCGGCAGGTCCTCGTCCCACAGAGCGTGGTGCACGGTCTGGAAATACCATTTGAGCTTACCGGTCTTCGCGTCCACGGCGACGACGGAGTTGCCGAAAAGATTGGGTCCGGGACGATCGCCGCCGTAGTAGTTGGGCGAAGGTCCGCCGATGGGCATGTAGAGAAGGTCGCGTTTGGCATCCACCGACATGTACCATCCCCAAACATTCGTGCCCGAACGGCCCTTCCAGCCGTCATTCAACCAGGTGTCGTGGCCGACTTCACCCGGCCGGGGAACCGTATGAAAATCCCACAGTAGCTTGCCGGTGATCGCGTCGAAGGCGCGCGTATCGCCCGGAGGGCCCACGGGCAACTCGCCGACGCTCGCCCCGAGAAAGACGAGGTTCTTGAAAATCGTGGGGACACCGGAGTATCCGACTTCCATTTCGACGATTCCGTCCTTGCCGAAGCTCGGAACGATCTTTCCGGTGGCCGCATCGAGCGCAATCATCTTCTTATCGAACGTGGTGAAGATAATGCGTGGCGGGTTGCGTTTGTCGCCCGGCCAGTAGGCCACGCCGCGGGTGGACGCCTGGGCGCCCTGGAAGTCGTAACGCCAGATTTCTTTCCCGGTTTCGGAGTCTAGCGCTACGACGGCCTTGCCGGCAGGCAGATACATCACGCTCTTGACGACGATCGGCGTGACTTCAAACATCCCGCGTTCCGCCAGGTGAAAGGTCCAGGCCTGCTTCAGTTTGGAAACATTCGTCGTATCGATCTGTTTGAGCTGCGAAAAACCCGTTCCTTCTAAATTCCCTCTGTAGTACGCCCAGTCGCCTGGGCCGTACTGCGCCTTGCTCGCCGGTGCAAGAACCGCTGCCAGCAGGGCGGTAATGGCCAAAGGTCCCAGCCACCCATAGCGCATAAATCCACTCCCCCTATATGAATTCGCGCGGCAGCTTTCTGTATAACCGCGCGCCCCGCATACTAACCCACCGGCCGCCGCTATGGAACCAGCAAATGCGCGCTTTTCATCGAAGTAGCCGCGGGAAGAGCGCGGGTACGCGGCGCGCGTAGTCATCGAACTCGGCGCTAAAGGTTTCCGCGAGGAGCCTTTCTTCGGTGCGAATGCGAATTGCCGTGCCGACGAAGAACGCAACCACTCCCGGAAGCAACGCCTGCCATCGACTGACGGCCAGGCCGGTGGCTGCGAACATTCCGAACATCGCAAGATAGATGGGATTGCGGACGACGGCGTAGGGCCCGCGTGTGATCAGTTCGTGCCCTTCGATCACTCGTGCGACCAGTGCCCACTGTTTGCCCAGCGTTCGCGCGGCCGCGTAGCAAAGCCATACCGAGCCGGCGGCGACGGTGATCGTGACTGCCGCCAGGATTGCTTCGCTCGCTCTCGACATGGGAAGGAAAGGAGAGAAATACGTTCGAAAGAAACAGAAACAGATGGCGTAGCCTACTCCCTGCAGCAGAAACCCGCTATTCGATTTCTCGTTGCGCTTTCGTGCGCCTGCGGCTGCCCCTCGCATTCCCATGACGGCTATCAGAGCGAAGCCCAGCCAGCATGCGAGCACGGAGAAGTAGACCAGCTCAGCGATTCCGTCAGAACGAAAGGTCATGTGCAATCGGCCAATCAAATTTATCCGAAAGCCTTTTTCAGAATGGCGATTTGCCCGGCGTGGTAGAGGTCATGTTGAATGACGCCATGCAGGGCCGCGTAGCGCGAGACACCGCTTCCTCCAACAAGGTCCTCTTCCAACTGGTCATCTCCCAAACTTTCCACGAGTTTGCGCAGGCCTGCGCGACTTTCGCGAAGCGTTTCGAGCGCGCGTTTCCACGCGATCTCGCTCACTTCCCAGACGGGCGGCCAATCTTGCTCCGCCGTGACCTTCACCGCTTCTCCCTCGAGCCGCTGCCGCACGATTCTGTTCCACGCGCCGATGTGATGCACGATTTCCCAGATGGAGTGCGCGCCACGGATGGTGTGCTTCGAGGCGTCTTCCGCGCGAATGCCTTCGAGGACGTGCATGAGCGAAGGCCCGTGCCAGGCATCGCCCGAAAATGCACGGTCCATCTGATCGAGGATTCTCCGGGACTCGCTCATGGATCTTCTCCCCTCAGAAACCGCAAGGCTACTCTCATTAGATGCGGCGTGCCGGGCAGCCTAAAAAAGTTTATCGGAGTCGAGCAGAATCGTGACGGGGCCGTCGTTTGCAAGCTCGACCGACATGTGCGCTTGAAAGACGCCGGTCTCAACCCGCACGCCGAGAGATTTCAACGCGCGCACGAATTCCTCGTAGAGCGCCTTGCCTTTATCCGGAGGAGCGGCCTGGATGAAACTGGGGCGCCGCTGGCCGCGTGCATCGCCATAGAGAGTGAACTGCGAGACGGCCAGCACCGCGCCGCCCGTATCGAGGAGCGAGCGGTTCATCTTTCCCTGTTCATCGTTGAAGATCCGCAGATGAACGATTTTGTCGGCCATCGAAGCGGCCGCGGCAGGCGTGTCGTCGCGTCCCACCGCAACCAGCACAGCGAGCCCCGCTCCGATTTGGCCCGTGGGCTGGCCATCCACCATCACTCGCGCGTGGCTCACGCGTTGAATCACCGCCCGCATCGTTTCGCAGCTCCGTTCCGCGCCGCCCAGCGCCCTGACACACTGGAATCGACCGCTCGATTCTACCCTGCCGAGTGGCTCGTTGTGTTGACCCGGCGCGCCTCATACGATCACAATGCAAAGCCACCACCATGAGCGGACCCGCTGCCGCATCCTCGCCCTCGAAACGCTGGCTTACGCGCGGCGTTCTGGGAATCGGTCTCGCCAGTCTGTTCTCCGATTGGGGACACGAGGCAGCCACGGCCATCCTGCCTGCGTTTCTTGCGAGCCTGGGCGCGCCGGCCGTTGCTCTTGGGATCATCGAGGGCGTCTCCGACGGCCTCTCCAGTTTCGCCAAGCTCGTTGGAGGCTGGATTGCGGACCATCCCCCATGGCGCAAGCCCACCGGCATCATAGGTTACTTCGCAACCGCCTTGACGACGTTTGCTTATGCGTTCGCGCAGAGCTGGCCCGCTTTGCTGCTGTTGCGTGGGCTTGGGTGGACGGGACGCGGCAGCCGGGGCCCCTCGCGCGACGCGCTGCTGGCGGACTGCGTCGCAAGCGACCGGGTTGGCCGGGCCTTCGGTTTCGAGCGCACGATGGACACGCTCGGCGCGGTCCTCGGGCCGCTTTGCGCCACGGCTCTCCTAGGTGTGCTCGGCGCTCGGGGCGTCCTGCGTTGGACGCTCGTGCCCGGTTTGGCGGCGGCAGTGGCCTTCGCAGCTCTAGCGCCGGCGGGCAGGGGAGCCGAAGGCCATCGCTCGCTGAGCATCGCCTCGAGCTTCAGACAGCTCCCAAAATCTTACTGGAGTTTTCTCGCCGGAGTTTTCGCGCATGGTATTGGCGATTTTGCTCCCACGCTCCTGATCTTGCGGGCGAGCCAGATTCTCGCGCCGCGATTGGGCACGGGTCGCGCCGCGGCCGTTTCGGTGGGCCTCTACACCTTCTACAACTTTGTGAACGCGGCGGCGTCGTATCCCGCCGGGGCGCTGGGCGACCGGTTAGGCAAGCGGCCCCTGCTCGCCTTGGGATATCTGATGGCCGCGATTACCTGCGCGGGATTCATCCTCGAAAAACCGACCCTGCCCGTCCTGGTGTTCCTCTTCGGGCTGGCGGGAATCCACGGAGCCTTTCAAGCATCGCTCGAGAAATCGCTCGCCGCCGAACTCTTGCCAGCTGCGGTGCGTGGGTCCGGCTTCGGCGTGCTGGCTACGGCGAACGGCATCGGCGACCTCATTTCGAGCGTTGCGGTCGGTGCGCTCTGGTCGAGCGTGAGCCCGGCGGCAGGATTCCTGTATGCGGGGACGTTTAGCGCGCTGGGAGCGATTTTGATTTACCGGTCGCGCGGGCGCTGAAACGGAATCGTTGCGCTGCGGAAGCGCCGCTGCACTATCTATCTATTACAGCGGAAGCTGAAGCGGCGTGCCGCGCTCTTCATTGACGCGCCTCGTTGCGTCGGAATCGAGATCGCTCGCCGCTATCGTGCGGCGGCTGCCGCCGGCCGTGATGTAGACGATTCGGTCGTTCAAGCAAGTGAACGCGACGGCATCAATGCGCGTGCCATCCTGCAGCACGAGCGTGAACTGGCCGATATCCGGGAGCGGTGGAACGGCCTCCGGAACAGCAGCGGCCGGCTCGGGTTGCGCGCTCAAGGGCTG
>DATLWP010000407.1:0-2534 GCA_035576265.1 Candidatus Polarisedimenticolia bacterium | reverse complement strand
ATTTCTTTGCACCATTCAGCGAATGAGACCCTTTCGATCGCGGAAAATCGCACACGCGTGGCGAAGAAACATTTCGAACCCCTGAACCCTACCAGGCCGGAGGCGACGCGCCTTGGACTTTTCTGTCATGAAGTCCTTGCGCTTTCGAACTGACTCCTGACGAACGTGGACTGCGACGGATGCTAGTCCCTGATGTTTGCAGATGTCAAGTACTTTCTTGGTAATGGAGGCTTCCGAGCACGCCTTCCGAGCTGTCGTCGGACGCGGAGAACGCCATGCGGAGAATCGTCATACACCTTTCCCGAAGCGGGCCGGTGGCCCGGGATTGCTTTCCCCTCCCAACTCCCCAAACTTGCTCCCAGCGCAGGCAAACGATACCACTTCGCCAGTTCCATTCCGGGTTCATTCCAAGCCGGAGGGTGCCCCTCGATAAGAGGGAGGCTAGCGCGGAAGGCACTGGCTAACGGCCCGGAACCAAAACCTCGCGCGGATAGAGGAGCTTGAGGTTTCGCTGCTCGGTGCGTATCTCGATCGGGCGAAGCTGTCCCTTTGCCTGAGCGCTGGGAGCGGTCGTGAACGTGAGCAGATACTGATTTCGCAGCATCGCGTCCAATTGCTTCAAGTACGGGGAGAAAGAAATCGGCGTTTCGATGCCCTGAAAGAAGGCTTGCCCGCCGCTCTTGCCGGTGAGCTCGCCCAGATTGCTTTGGGAGATCATGCCCTCAAAGCTGCGGCCCAAACGGCGCCCGCCAGCGTAGATGCTATAGACGAGTACGCCGGATTTCTGCGCATTCGCGAGCGCGGAGTCAAAATACGGGTTTACGATGCCCGGCTCCAGAAGATCCGTCCCGCTGGCGATCATGAGGACTTCGCGGCGCGCTCCCGTCGAGGGCCACTTTTTTATGAGACTGCTGAGCGAGAGGTAAACGCTGGGAGAGGCTGCGGCTGCGCGGCCCAACGGGAGGCGGAGTTTCTTGGCGACGGCGGCGTGATCCGCGCTGAAATCGGATGCCGTTTCCACGGTTCCATGCGCGGCGTAATAGAGACCTACCGCTGTGTCTTTGGGCTGCGAATCGATGAAATCGGTGAGATCTTTGAATTGATTTCCGAGGCTGGGGTCGACCGCATCATCGATCAGAATGGCGAGTTGCAGCCCAGCCTTCTCCCCCGTTGCGGGCACCCATCCGGTGACGTCGAGACGGGTCTTGCCTGAGTAAACGCTCACGTCACGCTTCGTCACGGGCGGCGGCGCTGTATCGTTGGGGCCCAGAACGGTGACAACGGTCGTAACCGAAACTTTCGAGGAAACCACCTGAGATTGCGCCCCGGCGGGAACTCCGATTAAGAGCAGAGCAGCGGGGATGAGCGCATTTGCAAAGACACGAAGGGGTTTCTGCATGAGATTGTCCTCCCTTAGGGAGATGCCCTGCGAGAGCCGGAAGATGCTCGGGGGCGATTGGCATGAGGCCAGGCGCGAATGGCTCAATCATCAAGCCATATCGGGCGCCGAGTCTGCGGGGCGAGAAAACATTTCCGGAAGCGGAACGGAGAAGACGGGTTCCCGGTAGTTCGCATCAGAGGGAGGGAGCCGTGCAAACTTTCGCCTACTTCTTTGGCCTTTCAAAAAGCTCCACGAAGGCGCCGACATCGGGATCGCGGACCAAGGCGACGCGGTAGCCGCCATTCATCGTCACGATGCCGTCGGAGACGACCGTTAGGCCGACCTTTTTCAAGCGCGCGACAAACGCATCGATACCGCTGACTTCGAATCCAACGTAGTTCACTCCGATATCGGTGATGCTGTAAGGCGCGACCGGCTTCTTGCGATTCTTATACTCGACAACCTCGAAACGCATGCGGGCGTTGGGATCGGCTGCCTCGGCGAACGTTCCATTGAAGATGCGCAGGACGTTTCCGTGACCGCCCACCGCTGAGTCCATGAAGTCGTTGTTGCTGATCCAAGGCGACTCGGTTTTGGGGAACTCTTCGCCGAGCAGGCCGCCGTAAAATGCCTTCGCCTTATCGGAATCGAGCACAACCAGGCCGATGTGGTTGAAACCAGGTGGATCGGCGGGCCGGGCGGATTGCGTGGCTGTGGCGGGCATCGCCGGACGCTGGTCGACGATTTCGACATCCATGCCGTCAGGATCGGTGATGTAGGCCATGGTGTACTTCGTTTGGCCCGGGAGCGGAACCAATTCCCCGCCCCAACTTCGGGGCCAGAGCATCCCAGCAGCCTTCAACTGCGACCACAAAAGCCGCGCGTCGGGAACCGTCAAATCGATGTGGGTGGCGCCTGGCTCCCAGGCGGTCTTGCCGCGCATCACGTTCCGCCGCTTGATGCCCCTGAATTCGCGGAGATACAAGGTGAACGGCTTGCCCGAGATATTGCTGTCGAGCGTGAACTTCGCCATGCGGGACTCAACGTTCTTGGTGCCGTGAATGCGGTTCATCACTTCATCGCTGCGCCAGGCGGAGTTCACTCCCTCGACGGGCACAAAGCCTATGGCCTTGTAGAAGGCGACCGACTTCTC
>DATLWP010000406.1:0-3096 GCA_035576265.1 Candidatus Polarisedimenticolia bacterium | reverse complement strand
CTTCGCGTCTCTCGAGCTCGAACTGCGGCTTGATCAGAATCAGAAAATCGGCGCCGCGATCTGCGATGGGCACGATCGCGGGAAGGATTTTGCTCACGGAAATGAAGGATACGTCCACGGTGACGACACCGACCGCTTCGCCGATATCTGCGGGGCGGAGGTAGCGGGCGTTGCGTTCCACGGTCACGACGCGCGAATCCCGCCGCAGACTCCAATCTAACTGGCCGATGGTCACGTCGACGGCGTACACCTTGCGCGCCCCATGTTGCAAGAGGCAATCCGTAAAGCCTCCGGCCGAGCTCCCCACGTCCATGCAGACTTTGCCTTGGGGACTGACGCCGAAATCCTCGAGCGCGCCCTCGAGCTTCAGTCCGGCGCGGCTTGCATAGCGAAGCGTTTCGCCGACGATTTCGATACGCGCATCTTTTGCAACTTGGGTTCCGGCCTTTTCCATCCTCACGCCGTCTACGCGCACCTGCCCGGCCAGCAGCAGAGCCTGAGCGCGCTCTCGCGACGCAGCCAGCCCCCGCTCGACCACGAGCACATCCAGCCGCGCTTTTCCCGGCTTTGCGCTTCTTCGTCGCGCCCGAGTCTCGTCGGTTGTGTTCGGACGGTGGGCCAAAGGGAACCCCGGAGACGTAAAAAGGTCGGCTCGCAGGATAGTGTTTCAGTCAGGCCCTGCGTGCCGCCAGAAACTCAGCAAGTTGGCGCAGGCGCCCGGCGCGTCCGCCGTAAGGGGCGATCGCTTTCAGAGCCTCTGCTTCAAGTTCGGCGGCTATGGCGCGCGATTTCTCAAGTCCGTAAAGGGACGGGTAGGTTGCCTTCTCCTGCGCCGCGTCCTTGCCCGCCGTTTTTCCTAGCGCCGCGGACGACTCCTCCACGTCAAGAATATCGTCGACCACCTGAAAGGCCCAGCCGAGCGAGTTGCCGAATCGTCGCAGGCGATCAGCGTCCTCGTCCGCTGCGCCGCCCGCTATGCTTCCCGCTACGATCGAGCTGCGAATGAGCGCCGCGGTCTTCGACCGATGGATATATTCGAGAGTGACGACGTCCGGTGGCTTTCCTTCTGCCTCGATGTCCGCTACTTGGCCGCCGACCATGCCGTTCACGGTTCCCGCGGCGGCACTGATTTCCGCGATTACGCGTACGCGGCGCGCGGGTTCGAGCGGCGCTCCGGCCAGCGTCTGAAACGCGAGCGTGAGAAGGCCATCACCGGCCAGGATGGCGATGGCTTCGCCGAACACCTTGTGGTTGGTGGGCTTGCCGCGCCGGAGATCATCGTTATCGAGCGCGGGCAGATCGTCGTGGATCAGCGAATACGTATGAATGAACTCCAGTGCGCAGCCCACTTGGATTGCAGCCTCCAGATTTTCGGTGAACATGCGCGCCGCCTCGAGGCAGAGCACCGGACGGATCCTCTTCCCGCCGGCGAAGACGCTGTAGCGCATCGCGCGATGGATCGAGGTCGGCAAGGTTGCCTCCGGTGGGAGAAGCCTGTCGAGGGCCGCCTCGATCGCGGCGTGATCTGCCTCGAAAAAATCGGGCAGTTTCATGTGAGAGGCTGAACCGATATTCGGCTGGTGAAGGGCTGAAGCCGGTGGCAAGGGCTACGACGATTCATCTTCGGGTTCAAATGGTTCTGCGGCAATCTTTCCGTCGGCCTTCTTCAACAAAATTTCGACGCGGCCCTCAGCGTCCTCAAGCTGCTTTTGGCACTCGCGCGAGAGTTTCACGCCCTCCTCGAAGAGCTTCATAGCCTCGTCGAGAGAAAGGTCCGCGATCTCGAGCCGCTTCACGACCTCTTCAAGACGCACGAGCGATTTCTCGAAGTCGCCTTTGCGGGCGGTTTCGGCCGCCTTATTCGTGGTTGAACTCATGTCGCCTCGGCCGGCACGATCCCCTGCGACAACCGCTGCAGGAAATGGACCGGGTCTGCATTCCAGGATTCCGCCTGGGCTGCGAAACCGCGCGCTCGCACCACAGAAATCGCGAGCCCGGCGGACAGCACATTCTAGCGCACGTCGCGGAAGGTCAACAATGGCCTTTGGAGGTGCCCGGCGCGCCTCGCTCCCGTGCCTACATCTTGACGGCCCGAACGACGGCGTCGGTAAACTCGGCGGTCGTGGCGCTCCCGCCCAAGTCTCGCGTCAACGACTTCCCCTCGCGATATACCTTGTGCAGCGCGGCTTCGATCGTCTGGGCGGCGGGCACCTCGCCGATGTGATCGAGCATCATGATCGCGCTCATCAGGAGCGCCGTCGGGTTCGCGATTCCTCTTCCGGCGATGTCCGGCGCCGTACCGTGTACGGCCTCGAAGACCGCGGCACGTTCTCCGATGTTCGCGCTGGGCACAACTCCGAGGCCTCCGACGAGCCCCGCCGCCAGGTCGCTCATGATGTCGCCGTACAGGTTCGTCAGCAGCAACATGTCGAATTGGTGTGGATTGAGCACCATCTGCATGCACGCATTGTCGATGATCAGTTCTTGATACTCGATCTCCGGGTATTCCGTCGCCACCTTGCGGATCGATGTAAGAAACAGACCGTCCGACAGCTTCATGATGTTCGCTTTGTGGATCGCGTGAATCTTCTTGCGGCCCCACTTTCGCGCATACTCAAAGGCGAAATGCGCAATCCGCACCGAAGCCCTCTCGGTAATGATCTTCAGGCTTTCGACGACGCCCGGCACGACCTCGTGCTCGAGCCCAGCGTAAAGGTCCTCGGTATTTTCTCGGATCAGGACTACATCCACGTCTTGGTAGCGGGCGGTGACGCCCGTGAGGTTTTTTACCGGGCGCACGTTGGCATAGAGATCGAGGGCCTTGCGCAGCCGCACGTTGAGGCTCGGCGGCCCAGCCGCCACGGCCGTTGCCAGCGGTCCCTTCAGTGCAACTCCGTTTCTGCGGATCGATTCGATAACGGCCGTGAGCGTTGCGTCGCTGCCGCGGCGCTCCGGGTCGGCGCGCGCGCTCATCTCTTGCCAATCGATGCTCACTCCTGCAGCGTTGATGATCGTCTGTACTGCCTTGGAAACTTCCGGCCCGATCCCGTCTCCGGGAATCAACGTAATGGTATGTGTCATGTGGGACTTACAGTG